>NZ_JBNUPE010000002.1:0-195168 GCF_050409585.1 Facklamia sp. P9177 | reverse complement strand
AATATCAAGATTATATGTGTCAGGAAGAAAAGAAAAGGAGACCAAGCAACCGTTAGTTGCTTAATCTCCTTGGATAGCATCAACCCTATTGGACATAGAGCCAAAAAATTTTATCTGTATACCCTAGTTAATAACTATCCGGAAATGAATTCGTTCATAAAACAAATTATTTAAATTTTATTCTTCGTTTTCTTTCTTTTTAGGCATTGTAAGGAACAATCCAGCTAAAATAGAAAGGGCAGCTCCAGAGAAGATGGCATATGCTCCTGCATCCCCTGTTGCTGGTAAAACGGAAGCTTCATCCATCTCACCATTAGGTACTTGAGGGTTAGGCTTTTCAGGTGTCTCTGAACTTTCAGGAGTTTCTGAACTTTCAGGTGTCTCTGAACTTTCAGGTGTCTCTGAACTTTCAGGTGTTTCTGGACTTTCAGGTGTTTCTGAACTTTCAGGTGTCTCTGAACTTTCAGGTGTTTCTGGACTTTCAGGTGTCTCTGGACTTTCAGGTGTTTCTGGGTCTGTAGGATTATTAGGGTTAGATGGAACGTTTGGGTCAACTTCTTTAACTTCTACTATCACTAAAGATGACTTTGTAACACTTGCACCGTTCTTATCCGTTACTTTAAAAGTAATCGTGTATTCCCCAGGAACATTTGGGTTGAACCCTCCATCATTGGTAATCACAACTGACTCTTTTAAATCACCATCTTCAGCATCTTGTGCGTCTGTTATTAATGAAGCTAAAGTAAAGCTTTCGTCACCTTGAGCAATGGTGCTATTTTTAACACTAAGTGTTGGCGCTTCATTAAGTGGCGTCAATGGTGTCATTTCTTCCTCTACAGTTACGACTGCTGATTTAGAAATAGTTGCGCCATCTTTATCCGTTACTTTAAAGGTAATTGTATATTTTCCAGGAACATTTGGGTTGAACCCTCCATCATTGGTAATCACAACTGACTCTTTCAAATCACCATCTTCAGCATCTTGTGCGTCTGTTATTAATGAAGCTAAAGTAAAGCTTTCGTCACCTTGAGCAATGGTGCTATTTTTAACACTAAGTGTTGGCGCTTCATTAAGTGGCGTCAATGGTGTCATTTCTTCCTCTACAGTTACGACTGCTGATTTAGAAATAGTTGCGCCATCTTTATCCGTTACTTTAAAGGTAATTGTATATTCTCCAGGAACATTTGGGTTGAACCCTCCATCATTGGTGATCACAACGGACTCTTTTAAATTACCATCTTCAGCATCTTGTGCGTCTGAAATTAATGAACCTAAGGTAAAAGTATTATCACCTTGAGCAATACGCATGTCTTCAACGGTGAGGGTTGGAGCTTCATTGATTGCGGTCCATTTTGGTGAAACTGTAACAAGAGATGACTTAGTAATAGTTGCGCCATCTTTATCCCTTACTTTAAAAGTAATCGTGTATTCCCCAGGAACATTTGGGTTGAAGCCTCCATCACTGGTAATCACAACTGACTCTTTTAAATCACCGTCTTCAGCATCTTGTGCGTCTGAAATTAATGAACCTAAGGTAAAAGTATTATCACCTTGAGCAATACGCATGTCTTTAACAGTGAGAGTTGGCACTTCATTGAGTGGTGTCAACGGTAGATTATCTTCAGGAATATATTGCACAGCTGCAATGTCCCGATAATCATCCGTTTCTGAAGCATAATAGGTTATTGCTGGATTACTATGCAAATTGAATGTTTCTACATAATTAAAAGTAGAACTTGTCACATCATTGCCGATCATTTTCCAATCACCTGTATATTGGTTAAGGCCAACTTGTGTCCCTGCCAATCCATCTTTTGATAGTTGGGTTTCTTGAATGACTTCAGGATGCGCTAAGAATTGATAAGCAGCGGTGAATTCACCATAAGAAGTTAAATTTTGAGATCCATCTTCATGACTATCCGGCTCACGACTTTCAAAAAAAGCTCGCCATTCTAATCCAGCCCATAGTGGTAAAATAGGAGTCTTTTGAGCCTGTTCTTTTGTCACAACATAATCCAACCGAATAGCAATAGGAAAACGAGAGGAAAGAGTTCCTGAATTAATGGCAAATCTTCGAACTGTGCTAAAGCCTTCATCATCCAATTCTTGATTTTGACTTAGCTTGAATTGCTTGATTGCTTCTTCCGGAGAAGCGTATCCTTTCGTAGAAGTAAACATTTCTCCTTTAGGTTGATATGATGAGTGTGTTGCCGTGTAGCCTCGATCTACAATGCCTCCAGGTAAATAATCAAATCCTTTAGCTTTTAAGGCGCGCACTTCATCCAATGTTGCTAGATTACCGAATTTTCCGGCATAACTATACTCATCCCCAGTATATTCTCTTAGTAGTTGATCACGTAGATCAAAGGCATCTGATAAAGCTGGGTACTCGACTCCTTCATACTCTTTAATCATTTCTAATGGTAATAAAATATCAACTGCTGCATCATGTGTTTTTTTGATATCCGTATAGTGCCAATCACCTGCTTCATCTTTTAATTTATCCCCATCATATGTCCCAATTTGTGTGATTTTAATATCTTTTAATAGAGAAGGAACCACTAAACTATAAGATGTTGCGGTTTGGACATGATCCGAACTTGTAATTCCAGCAAAAGAGACCTGGAAAGAATACTGAATATCTCCCGTCTCCAGTTTTTTCGCTTCAAGTGGAGTTACATCAACTCCACCTCCTGTATAGGAAATAACATTTTGTGAGGGAAAATTTTGAAATTGATTATAATTTTGCATTGGCTGAAATTGAACGTCATTGTCTGTAACAATTTGAGGTTTCTCTTGTAATTCAAGTTCATTACTGTTTGAACTAAGTGATGAATCTTCTTCTATTTGATTTAAATGAATTTCCTCTTCCGTTACTGTTTCTTCTTCAGTTACTGCTTGCTCTTCAGTTACTACTTCTTCTTCAGTTACTACTACTTCTTCAGTTACTACTACTTCTTCAGTTACTGCTTGATCTTCAGTTACTACTTCCTCTAAAATTACTGCATGAGAAAAATTCTCATCAGTCAATTCGTTAGCCGAAGCTTGTGTAATGCCAAATGAACTCATTACTATAAATGAACCAATTGCTACTGAACATAAGCCAAAAGATTTTTTTCTTAAGGCAAATCTGTTTTTATTTTCTAACACCATATCATAACCCCTTTCAAAATAATCAATGCATAATATACATTAATTTATTATAAACTAATTGAAATGTAAAGAAAAGTCAAGTGTATAAACTTCTTTAAATATATTTTTGCTTTTTGACAACAACTATTATGACCTCAAAAGCTTTAGATAAAACCTTGAAACTTATTATTTTAAATAATACAGCCTTAAATCCCTATATAAATGTATTATAGATCAATGTCGAAGGTAGTGTCAGATAAATTGTGTAACCTACATTTCAAGATTGTAATTATCAGATCAATACTTCTGTTATTTCCGATCCTAACCTCGCATTTTAGATGATCTTTCGAATACCATGTGGATTCGCTTAGATCTGTAGGATTGATAAGTCCTCTAAAATGCGAGGGAAGCAACCGAAGGGTGCTAGTTTACTCCATTAAGATACTGGGGCTTTGTGAGACCTTCTCTTAATTTCGTCTCGTTAACTGGTCGTTTTGATCCAAAAGAGATTGAAGTTCAAAGGTTGCTTTACCAAAGTCTTTATGTTTCCGATGTCCAAACTTTGCGTTATACTCGCTAATAGAACAATAGACTGTTTTTCCCTAAGTGGCTTCATGGGGAAACTGTTCTTTTATTGTTGTGATCCGCTTTATTTGTTTATTGACGGCTTCTGATAGTTTGTTGGTATAAAAGGATGTCCATATTTCCTTGGGAAAATGCATAAATGAGAAAAGATTCTTTTTTAGTCTCAATTGTTCAGCCAACTTTGGATAAGTCGCTCCCCAGGTCTGGATGAATTCATTGAGTAGTCGAGTGGCTTCTACGATACTACTGGCTTTAGGAACTTTTTTTAGTGACGCTAACACTTCTTGACGGTCCTTCAAACGGACTTTCATGAAGACATGTCTCAGTAAGTGTGTCCAACAAGATGGATGAAGGGCCATCGGAAACTCATTAGTCAGGGCCTCCGCTAACCCGGTTAATTCGTCTGAGACAAAAAGTAAAATATTTTCTAGCCCTCTTTGTTTTAAGTCTTGAAGCATTTCACGGTAATGAAGAGCTGACTCTGTAGGATAGACTTGAAAATCGAGTATTTCCTTATAGCCTTGAGCATCGATACCGATAATAGTATGGACGGCTTTCTTAGAGACATTTCCACGCCTTACAGGGACAAAAGTAGCCTCACAGTATAAACATACATCGTCTTGTTTGATGGGGCGTTGTCGATAAGCACCCATTTCCTCTTCAATAGTTTTTGATAGATTGGAAATGGTCGTTGGAGAATAATGAGGACCTTACATCTTTTCGATGAGCTTTGAATTGTCACGTGTCGTCACAGCCTTTTGAACCATCCAAACAATCATCTCCTCTAGATGAGAGAGCACTTCTTGAAGACATTGGAGTGTTTTAACGTCTCATTCACCTAAACGATCACGGGGTACTTTAAGATTCAACCTGCCATATTCTGTTATTAAAGTTCTCGAATAATAGCCATTTCTAGAATTGCCTGCATGGTAGCCTTTGACTTCTCATTTCTCATCATCAAGAAAGACGATTCTTTCACTTTCAAGCAGTAGATTAATCGCTTCTTCTAAAGCCTGACGAAACAGTTCATGAACAGATTCACCTTGGGCTAGTGCTGTGAATTATTTTGTGTTAAAGTCTTCCATAAGGGACCTCCTGTGTATGACTGTTTTGTGGTTATTACAATCTTACATAAGTGAGGTCTCTTTTTCTAGAGAGTCTCGGAGCTTACACAAAAATTTTACGCTATGTATTAAGCTTGATCTATAAATCTATTTATATGTTCATAAAGCCCATAAGTTTATCTCTCAAGTCTTTACTGAAATAAGACTTTGAGTTAACCATACAAAAAAAATATACCGAGAATTCCTCGGTATATTTTAGGTCGAATCGCATTTAAGTTATTATTTTAAATTGTTTACAATTAAATCAACATTATGACGACACATATCAATAAATGTATCTCCCTCTTGACCTTCAGGTGCTAATGAATCAGAGAAAAGTTCTTGACCTTCTCCACTAACAACTTTCACTTCAAAACCTTTAGAGGCACAAGCTTCTTTTAATTTTTCCATCCGTGCTGGATCGGTTGTTGATTCAGCAAAGATTGCTTTAATTTTATTTTCAACAATAAAATCAACAGTATCATCAATATCTTTATTAGAAACCTCAGAATCGGTTGTTACCCCTTGAGGAGCACGTACTGGAATATTATAAGCTCTTGAGAAATAATTGAAAGCATCATGTGGGGTAATTAAGAAGCGACTTTCTTCTGGAATTGAAGCAATTTTTTCCTCTAATTCTTTATCTAATTCTTTCAATTGCGTAATATACTTATCGGTATGCTCCATAATTTCAGCTTCATTGTCTGGTATTAACTCGATTAGGGCTTCAGAAGCTCTTTGAGTAGCTTGTTGATAGAGATTCAAATCAAACCAGAAATGAGGATCGACAGCCATTCCCCCATCATCGTCCATTACTCCGACCTCATTCGAATCAAAATTTTCTGAAACTGCCACACCAATTGGTTCTAATTGTTCAATCATTTTTCCTTCAAAATGCAAACCATGGTATAAAACAAGATCAGCTTCTTTTAATTTTTGCAAATCTTGAGGTCTTGGCTCATACAAATGCGGATCCTCCCCTGCTGGAATAATCATTTCAATGGTTACCAGATCTCCGGCTAAGTTCTTTACCATATCTCCTAAAAATGAGGTGGTTACAGTAACCATTGGTTTTTCTTCAGCTGCAACACTCGAAGCTAAACTAACGGATGACCCCATAAACAATGCCATTGCGAACAGAAACTTAATAAACTTTTTCATACTATATCTCCTTTTTAGGTTACCCTAATTATTTTTGTAAGGTAAGTATATAATAGTAATAATTACATGTCAACAGAATTTTAGACGAATCTAAACTAATTAAAGATTTTTCCTTATTTTTTGATAAATGACGATTAACTTTGTAAACTTTTACCAAAGATTCCTTATTTTATTCATTTATATCTTCAATATTAAAAGAACCCACGTCCTAGTAATGGACATGGATTCTTATGCGCAAACAGATTGGCGTTAGAGGACTGAATTAAAGATTATACCTTTCTTTAAGAGATTTTACTCTTACTTGACCTTTTGAAGTTAGTTGATAAGTAGCATTCAAATTATCATGAAAAACTTCGTCATTTTTTATTAAACGGTTTGCTACTTTTTCAATTTGCTCTTGGGGCCATTGTAAATGCTCTTTTATTGATTGGAAGCCAACTTCACTCAATTCATTTACTGTATTCCTATGATTTGCCAGATGCATAATAAATAATTCTTCTTTTAAGGTTCTTTTTTGTTGAATCTTACGGACCATTTGAGTAATGAATCCATTTTTATTAAACAAGAAAGTCAATCCAAACGTGATTCCTGCAATGGTGGCTGTCATACCAGAGAGTGAAACATTTAAGCCTAAGCCGATAAAATAACCCAAAACGGAGTTAAAAATTGCATAAAGACTGGCTATCAAAAGCATATGATTTAATTTTTTTACAATGAGATAGGCTGAAGCAGCTGGTGCGATTAAGAAGGAAATAACAAGAATGGCCCCCACAGCATCAAAAGCGACAACCGTTGTGATTGAAGTTAACAACATCAAACCATAAAAGAGCACAATCTGGGTAAACCCAGCCACTTGGGCAAATTGGGCATCAAAGGTTGTGATTTTCAATTCCTTATAGAAGAGTACAATAAACAAAATATTTATGAGTAACATAACACTCATTTGAACAGCTGATTTAGCAATCGAAATACCAAAGACATCCAAACGAGTTAAGGAAGCCATTCCCACATCCCCCATTAACACAGCATCCGTATCAAGATGGACGTTCCTCCCATATTTAGTAATTAAAATAACGGATAAGGCGAAAAAGAGCGGATAGACAACACCAACCGCATCATCATTTTTTATTAAGCCGGTATTGGATAAACTCTCGACGCCCCAGACAGTAAAAACGCCTATCAAAGCGGCGCCAATTATTAATAAGGGGGATGTTAAGTCATGAGCGATAAAATAAGCTAATACGATTCCTAATAATACGGTATGAGAAATGGCATCTCCTAACATCGAAAGATTTCTCAATAAAAGGAAACAGCCAATGATTGCACAAGCGATAGCTGTCAATACCAGAATGATCAGTGATTCATAGGTAATATCAAATAATAGTAAGATATTCTCAATCATTGAATTCTCCTCCTTTTTTTGGCATGAGTGTTTTTTGAACAATTCCCTTTTTACCAAAAAGCATCGAAAGTAATGCGATAATTGATAAGGTCAAAATAATAGTTGGACCCGTACTCATACCGTTATATTTGGTAGAGATATAAGTTCCAATCACGGCAGATATACCACCAAAGATCCCCGAAAGAATTAAAACGCGCTCAAAACGATGGGTCCATTGCATCGCTGCAATGGAAGGTACAATCAAAATTGAAGCAATTAGAATGGTTCCGACAAGTTTTAAGCCTACAGCAATTAAACTCATCGTCATGACCAGAATAATACTGTAAAGAATAACAGGTTTAATACCCACTGTTTTCGCATAAACTTCATCAAAGACAAACAACTTAATTTCTTTTTTAAAGAGAATTAATATAAAAATAGAGATAAGGGCCACAATTAAAATGATTTTTAAATCATTTTCCATAATATAAGAAGCTTGACCGAAAAGGTAATTTTTTAACCCTGCTTGAGAAGCTCCTTTAAAACGCGGATTGCCAGAAATATTACTCTTTAATACCATACCAAAACCAAAGAAAGATGATAAAATGATGGCTAGAATTGCATCTAAATTAAGTTTGGAATGTTGGTCAATGATTTGAATTAAACCGTAAGCCACTCCCCCACTAATAACGGCTCCGATCATCATGGTCATGGTATCTTTGGAGAGCGTCAACATGAAGGCTAAAACAATCCCAGGATAAGTAGCATGCCCAATTGCATCGCCAATCAGAGATTGACTTTTAAATACACTCACAGATCCTACTGCTCCTGAAGCAGAGGCTAAAAGAAAAGTAGAAAGTGCAATTAAAATAAAGGAATAACTAGTTAAAATATCCACTTTAAATTTCGCCTCCCCAAGTCATATTCGCTTTAACTAAATGTTCATGAACAAAGACTTCTTCAGTTGGTCCCGCCGCAATTAGACGTTTATTTAAAATAATAACATGGTCAAAATATTGTTTAATAGTGTTCAAATCATGATGAACAACAATCGACGTGTGCCCCTTTTGCTGGATTCGCTTGACAAAGTCAATAAAGATTCTTTCGGTCCGCTTGTCCACTCCTGCTAAGGGTTCATCCATAAAGTAGATCTCTGCTTCTTGAGCAATGGCTCGTGCAATAAATACACGCTGTCTTTGACCACCTGACAATTGGGAAATTTGGCGGTCTTTATACTCATAAATACCAATTTCTTTTAAGGCTTGATGAGCCTTTTCATAATCAATTTTACGTGGCCGTTTAATCCATCCTAAATGAACATATCTCCCCATTAAGACTACATCTTCTACAGTGGTTGGAAAATCCCAGTTGACTTCACTGGCTTGGGGAATATAGGCGACTTTATTTTTTATGGCATCAAAATGTGTTCCCAGTATAGATACTCTTCCTGAAAGGGGCTTTTCTAATTCTAGAATCCCTTTAATTAGAGTAGACTTACCAGCACCATTAGGTCCAATAATAGCTGTTCTTGATCCTTTCATAATTTTAACGTCAATATCCCAAAGAACAGGTTGTTCTTGATAGGCCATAGTTAAATCCTCAACTTCGACGATGGCATTTGTCATAATGTTTCCTCCTATTTAATTTAATAAAAATGATACCCAAAGATTTTCAGCAAAATATCTATTTTTTAAAAGATTACTCATTATTGAAAAGTTTTAACGAACCTTTTCCATCTATTTAGTTCTTTTTCTTTTTCTGATATCCCCTCCATTTTTTATCCTTAAACTCCGATGGCCTCTTTTAATTTTATTTTAAAGTGATTAAAATGATATTAGACTATTGACAAAATTTTTTTAGTTTAGTCTAATTCGACTTAATTTAGTATAGGTATATTTATGAAAATGTCAACAATCAGACACATCTAAAAATCACTTAATAAGCATAAAATCCACTCATTTTTGATGTGAACCCCTAAACACGAGCCACAATATTTATTGTAACTATGCGGCCTGTAGCCTATAGTCAATAAGTAAAAGTCCGTTTATTCTTTTCTTTTTGCGTGGGTGTATTCCGATAATCATGCGACATTTGAATTCTCCTTTATTGATGATTGGTCACTTCAATATAAAATGAATTCAGTGTCGTTTTTTACTTAGACGAATGAGTGTCAAGTTCATTATAAAATCCGCCCTATATTATCATCCTTAACACCCTAATTTTTTAAAAAGCCCAAAGAAGTTTTCCCTATTACATCTGGTTCATCTGGATTTAGACAGGGGAAACGCCTTTTCATAACTTTAACCAAACTCTTATTAAAATCAAAGCGGTAGGGATTGTTTACTGAATTTGAAAACGTTATACTTTTCTAAGAACAACCATGAGGAGTGAAAGCATGAAGAAATTATTATTAATTAATACCGGTGGCACGATTGCCATGTCTGAAGACCAAACCAGTGGTAAGGTATCTCCCTCATCTGAAAACCCAATTATTACCCAATCTTCTTTCTTTAACCAATTCGCTGATATCACTGTGGAAGATTTAATGAATATTCCTTCACCGCATATGAACGAAGAATTGATGCTCAATCTTAGCAATTATATTCAATCGATATCGGATCAATATGATGGCATTGTTGTCACCCACGGAACAGATACTCTGGAAGAGACAGCCTATTTCTTAGAACTAACCCTTGATATCCCCATTCCAGTCGTTTTAACGGGAGCCATGCGCTCAAGTAACGAAATTGGATCTGACGGTTTAGCCAATCTCCGCTCTTCCATCTTTGTAGCCCGTGATGAGAAGTCCCGCGGCAAAGGGGTATTAGTGGTGATGAATGAAGAAATCCATACCGCTACTTATGTGACCAAAACCCATACCACTAATGTTGCAACCTTCCAGACACCTACCTTTGGACCGATTGGATTAATTTCTAAAAACCAGGTCATTTATTTCCAAGAATCACTGCACCGTGAATATTATAAAGTTAATTCAATTAGTAAAAAAGTTGTCTTAATTAAAACTTACGCCAGCATGGGGCCCGAACTCTTTCAAACAGTCCTAGATAATAATTTTGATGGCTTAGTTATTGAAGGATTAGGCGCTGGTAATATTCCACCCGAGACACTTCCACCCATTCAACAACTGTTAGAAAAAAACATTCCTATTGTGATGGTTTCTCGAGCCTTTAACGGAGTCACTGAAGATGTCTATGACTATGTAGGCGGTGGTAAACAATTGAAACAAATGGGGATCATATTTGCGCAAGGACTTTCTGGCGTAAAAGCACGACTTAAATTATCAGCGATTTTGAACGCGGAGATAGAAGGAGAAATTGCTTCAGCCTTCCATCTATAAGCTTAATACAAAGACGACCTCCCATTGATTAACGAATCAATGGGAGGTCTTAATTTATTGGCTTAAATCCTTAAGAGTCTGCCGTCACATCCTGATATTTTTCAGGATCCTTAGCTAGCTTGTGGGTCACATAGGTGCAAGTGGAAGTAATCTTTCTTCCTTCCCTCCGGGCTTTATCGACCATTGCATTGAACAACTCGCCAGCTAGCCCCCTACCCTGATTGGTAGGGTGAGTAAAAGTATGAGTGACCCAGATTTTATCGCCTTCGGTTAATTCATAAACCATCTGTGCCAGTGTATTTTCTTGTTCATCTACTGCAACCAACCTTCTCGAATCATCCACGATTTTCATCGAAACCCTCTTTTCTAAACCTATTTTTTAACTGAAAGTCACTTAAAACCATTATAAACAAAATGTAAGCGTTTGTAATCTTAAACGACTCAATTTAACCTACTTTTAATATAGGGGAAATATAAGTATTGCTCGCTCTTAAAAGAAGCTCTAGGATGTTGGTCAATAAATAATTAAGCGGTAAAATCAAAGGAAGTTCCCAATCCTTGTGCTAAGGCCCTTTGATAGACTTCGTGAGCGACAGCTACATCCGTGGCACCGATTCCAATTGGAATACAGATGATGCGCTGATTTTTTGGATCAATCTTTTCACTCGGACTCTCAGAAAGTTCAGCCAAAGTAGCTGTGATATCTTCTTCTAAAATTTGACCTGACTGATAGAGAGGTTTCAAGATTCCACGATTAAGAGCTTGACTGACGTGGTCGACCACAATAGCATCTGCTTGGTGGATCAATTCGTATTCAATTTCTTGGTAGGATCCCATTGGGAAAACGATAGTTCCTTTTTGTACCCACTCTTCTTTTATTAAAGCAACCTTAGAAGGAGTTAGGGTAAAGACCGCGTCTACTTGACAAGCCTCTTGACCGTCTTCACAGATTTTAATGGCGCCTTGGACATATTTTTGCATATCCTCTTTAAACTCTTCGGCTGTATCGTGGTGGATATTCCAAACCCTTAATTCTACTATCTCAAAAACAGTTGAAATGGCATGAGTAACCTGTCTAGCTTGTTGACCAGCGCCGAAGATACCCATTTTAACCTTAGGCTTATTAAGCATATATTTTAAAGCTACAGCTGCTTGCGCTCCGGTTCGCATATTCGAAATCCGTGTCCCATCTAATACTGAAATAAAATTACCCATTCTAGCATCGACTAGCATGATCATCGCATTAATAAAGGGTAAACCCGCTTTAGCTCGTTCTCCTGCAAAACCTCCCACAAATTTTTGACCTGCTACTTTTAGAGAGCCTAAATAAGCTGGCATGGCGTTAAGAAAGGCTTCATGAAAAGGCCAGCCTCCCGTTTCCCCCATATCCAAAGTTACCTTACCTGGATTAACCACTTGACCAGCCGCAAATTCTTTAAAAACATTGTCAATAATTTCAACGGTATCTTCCATGGTAATTAAATGCTCAATTGTGGAATCATTGATCAGTAAACTTGATTGATCCATTAAATCACCCCTTTATGATTATTGTATCATGACACTTTTCTTTTTTCGATGCTTTGAATAAATGCTTTAACGCTAGCTTGAGTTTGTTTGGTTTTCGCTTGATAAGCCATAGGTTCGTCCTTTCGTAATTAATTATTTAACAATTATTATACTTTACTCATAGTACTCGACCAATTGATTGACTCTCCTTGCCTTTTAAAGCAATAGGTTCTAAAATATAAAAAAGAAGGAGGGTGGTTGAATGCGTATTTTCTATAAGAAAGTTTTTAAATTAGCACGTTTAGCTGGGAAGATTCTTTTAGAATCCAATGCCGAGGAACACCGTGTTGAAGACACGACTTTGAGAATCCTTCAAACAACTGGCCTTGACTCCCCTTCTAGCTATTCCAACACCACCGGTCTTTTTTTATCGCTAACAGATACAGACTTGGCAGAATATAGTTTTTCTGGTATTGTCCGCATAAATCAGCGACAAAACAATATCCAACACATCGCTAAAGTAAATGATATTTCTAGATCCTATGTTTCTGGCGCAATATCTGTTGATCAAGCCTATGAAGCCATGAAAAATATCAAGGATGATAAGTATGGCTTTTTAATTAAATACATTAACCTAATCCTGATGGTCCTCTTCGTCATTCTCTTTGGCGGAACTAATATCGATATGTTGGTCGCTTTTCTAATTGCTTGTCTCATACTAGCTTTAGAATATTGGCGCAAAACAACTTTTCTCACTGACTTTTTCTTTAATATCTTATCCATCGCTCTAGGATCTTTAGCCGTAAAATGGATTGATGCTAGTTTCCCTTCAACCATTCATCCAGGCATTATTTTAGGAGCTATGATCATGCCAAATTATCCAGTAACTTCAACGACCAATGCCATGCGCGATATTCTTAAAGGGAACAATCTTGCTGGTATAATCAAGGGCATTGATGCAATAATGGTCATCATTTCTCTGACTATTGGGTATACCCTAGGAATTCTTCTTAGTCAAATACTCCTGCCCTTCCTAAGCTAAAAACCGATAGCCAAAAACCGATTTTTAATTGGATTTAAAAAGCATTAATTTAATTAGATAAAGCAATAAAATATGTCCCGGATAGGCCCAATAGTGAAAGGCTTGTTGAACCCTACCACGCTTACCATTATAAAAAAGAATAAATAGACTGCTTAGAAAGACAGTGGGCATGAAATACTCAAAAGCAAAGGCTGGCAGAACGGCTAGCGCCTCTCTTAATCGTTTACCATAAGCAAAATAAAAAATTAAAGCAGCTAATAAACCAAATAAGTCATAATCTGCCATAGTTAAATATGCTAAGCCAAAGCATAAGCCGACACTCACTAAACGCATCAACCAACGATCTTTAAAATAATCCAGACTTACAAAAAGCATTAAGGCAATCAATAATTCTATGAAAACATTTTGATGGCTCCAATAAAAGACTTGATCAGCAAAGGCTAAATCAAAAGGTATTTCCGATATCACTGCTAAAAACCCCAAACGCATAAAATAACGCTTCAAATTTTTAGTATGATGATAACCTTCTAATAATAGATAAAGATAGATTGGAAAAGCTAAGCGCCCAATATTTCGCATAATTTCATAAACGCTTACCATCTGGCTTAAGAATTCATAGCTGTAATCACTCTGATGTCTAAAGATGCCCATTTCGATCAGAACAACAGCTGTATGGTCAATGATCATAAAAATTAAAGCCAACCACTTTAAATGGCCAGCTGTTAAAAAGCCTTTAAAGTTCTTCATTTTATTGTCACCCACTCATCAAATTTATTTTTAAAATTATTCTTATTATATAGAGAAAACGCTTTTAAAACAATAAAAAAACAGACAGCTAGGGGCAATGATGCTATGCTAGCTGTCTGTTTTCATTTATTTATCCGATTCTTTTTCTAATTTAAAGCTTTCTTCATTTTCTGAATTATTGGTAAGCTTACCGTCTAACTCGTCCTTAATAATTTGTTGATTCTTATTAAAGGACTCTTCAGTAATTTGATCATAATAGATGCCGTCTAACATAAAGCCTTCACCTTCAAATTGATTAAAGGTTAGCGTTGGACGCATATCTAAGTGTGAAATTACTAGCTTACCCAAATCAAACATATTGAGATTCATCCCCACATATTTGTTAATAGCCGTCGTCATATCTATTACTTCTTTAATACCTCTGCTTTTATTTAAAGTAGATTGGGCAATACCAACTACCACTTGACGTTGACGCTTTTGACGAGCATAGTCGCCACCAGAATTGTAGCGTTCTCTAACGTAAGCAAGCGCCATCTCACCATCTAAATGTAGTTCTTGACCTTCAGTAAAACTATAACCGCTGATTTCAAAAGAAGTTGGTGGAACAACATCAATTCCTCCTACAGAATCAACTACATCAGCTAAGCCTTTCATATCAACGGTAATATAGTATGGAATTTCAATATCTAACCAGTTTTCGACTGTTTCAACTGACAATTCTGGTCCCCCAAAGGCATAAGCGTGATTGATTTTATCCATTCCTCTATCAGGAATATCAACATAGGAGTCACGAGGAATAGAGGTAATGACAATATTTTCTTCCTTAGGATTTATCGTAGCAACCATCATAACATCTGAACGCCCAACTTCTGTTCGACCTAAATCGCCCGTATCAATCCCTAAAAGTAAGACTGAGAATGGCTTATTAATATCCATAGCATGGGTAGTCACAGTAGTTGTGAATAATGATGTCATGAATAAAGCAAAGACAGTAATATATTTAATTAGTTTTTTGGACATTGTTCCATCTTCCTTTCTATAATAGCATAGTTATTATAAGTTATTTACGAGGCGATTTCTAGAAATTCACAAAAAATACTAACTTATCACTAATCACTTTAAAAACTTTGAGGCTATTTAAGAATTGACATGGCTTGAGAATATCAGATAAAAGCCGTATGATAAAATGGATTACAAACAAAGGAGATTGTCTATGAAAGTTAGAAAAGCCGTCATCCCCGCAGCAGGGCTTGGAACTAGGTTTCTTCCTGCAACAAAGGCCATGCCTAAAGAAATGCTTCCTATCATTAATAAACCGACTATTCAGTTTATTGTGGAAGAAGCCCTTCAATCAGGTATCGAGGATATCTTAATTGTGACCGGACGGTCTAAGCGGCCCATTGAAGACCATTTTGATGCCAATGAGGAGTTAGAAGCCGTCTTAGAAGCTAAAGGTAAAGAAGAATTACTAACCACTGTCAAAGATCTTAATAAGATTAACCTCTTCTTTAAACGTCAATCTTATCCAAAGGGCCTGGGCCACGCTGTTTTACAAGCCAAGAATTTTGTAGGAGATGAACCTTTTATCGTCATGTTAGGCGATGACTTAATGACCGATACGGTTCCCTTGACCAAACAATTAATCGATAATTATAAAGATACCCATGCCTCTACTCTAGCAGTCATGTCAATCCCACCTCAAGATACCTCCAAATACGGTGTCATTGATCCGGAGCGCCAATACAAAAAAGGTATTTATAATGTGAGACGGTTTGTCGAAAAGCCAACACCCGAAGTCGCACCGTCCAATTTAGCTATCATCGGCCGCTACCTATTAACACCAGAAATCTTTTCACTATTAGAAACACAAACAGCTGGGGCTGGTAACGAGATTCAATTAACTGATGCCATCGATCGCTTGAATAAAATCCAACGCGTCTTCGCCCTGGAGTTTAATGGACATCGTTATGATGTAGGAAATAAATTCGGTTATATGAAGACAGTAATAGAATATGGTCTCAGTCTTCCGGATTTACGCGATGACTTAATTAAATTTATCAAGTCCACTGTTGACGAGCGCTTATAGGAGGTTATTATGACTAAGGTTCAAGTTAAAAAAGCTGTTATTCCAGCCGCTGGTCTAGGCACGCGCTTTTTGCCAGCCACCAAGGCAATTGCTAAAGAAATCTTACCTATTATCGATAAGCCGGCCATTCAATTCATTGTTGAAGAGGCTATTGCGGCTGGGATTGAAGATATTTTAATTATTACTGGTAAAGGAAAACAAGAAATAGAAGATCATTTTGATGCCAACTTTACCCTCGAACAAAATTTAAAAGCCAAAGGGAAGGAGAAACTCCTTAAACTAGCCACTGAAACATCTAACTTAAATATTCATTATACCAGACAACACCATCCAAGAGGACTGGGTGATGCAGTTCGTCACGCCAAAGCCTTTATCGGCAATGATCCCTTCTTACTACTCTTAGGAGATGATATTATAAGGGGAGAAAATCTTTCCAAACAGATTATTGATCTCTATGCGGAAAAAAGACAAACAGTAATTGCCGGCGTTCGTGTCGATCCTGATAAGACCAAAAATTATGGTATCTTAGCTATTGAAAAAACAGCTACCCCTCACGTCTTTCAAGTCCTCGATATGATAGAAAAACCACAAGATCAACCGTCTTCAAATATGGCTGCAGCGGGGCGTTATATCCTAGAACCGACAATCTTTTCCATCCTAGACCAACTTGAAGTTGGAGCAACAGGTGAAGTGGAATTGACTGACGCCTTAATTGAATTACAAAAAACGCATCCCCTATTAGCTTACGAATATCAAGGCGAATGGTTTGAAGTAGGAGATGCTAAAGGGATGCTCAAAGCTTCTATTATATTCGCCATCGATCATCCTGAAGTTAAAGAGGAATTTATCCCTTATCTTAAAAATTTAGCTGAAAAGTTTGCGAATGAATAGTTATAAAAGCAGTGTCAATTTATGACTCTGCTTTTTATTTTAGAAATTATAAAGGCTATGGAGGTCGATAATAAATAAGAAATTTCAGAAAACACAAATAAAAATAAAATTTTTTTCTAATATTCGTGTTTTTATATTGTATAATATTGCACCACTTAAATAATAATTTATGCCGTTTTATGTAAGCGAATAAAAAACGATTGTATCCCCTATGCTATCAATAAATAACTCCATAATTATTAAAAAACTTTAACAAGTTAACTTAAAGGTTAAACAGCTATAAAAGCCAAAGCACTACGATTTCTTTTGAAAGTCATAAAAATTATGCTATAGTGGATATAAGTGCTAAAATTTTACTTTTTTTCTTAGAAAAATAGTTTAACTGTTTAATAAGTGTAAAATCAGCATTAAAACTTATGAAAGAAGGAATCTGAATGGAAGATACACCGATTGTTCGTTTTCTCGGCCTATCTTTTAACTTCAACACCTTGATAGCCACCCTGGTCGTGGTAGCCATCATCACGGTGTTGTGCTTATTAGTTAGCCGCAGATTATCAGCCAATCATCCTTCCAAATTCCAAGTTTTGATGGAAATCATCATTGAATTTGTTGAAGGCATCTGTGACTCAACCCTCGGCCAGCACCAAAGTGTTTATGTCAATCTAGGGTTGACCTTTTTCTTGTTCGTTTTTGTGTCAAACTTAATTGGACTCCCCTTTTTAATTGTGACAGAGCATGAATCATTTTGGCGAAGCCCAACGGCTGATCCTATCGTAACCATTTCCCTAGCAATTATTGCTATTTTATCAGGTCACATTTTAGGGATTAAAAAGAATGGTTTAGGAGGTCACTTTAAAAACTTTTACGCTCGCCCAAATATTTTAAAATTACCTTTACAATTGGTTGAGGAAACAATCAATACAACCACCTTGGCCTTACGTTTGTTTGGTAATATTTTTGCCGGGGAAGTTTTAGTCGGACTGATTGCTAAATTCGCTATGGTCTTCATTCCATTTACTTGGGTAATTGCCATTCCCTTACAATTTGTCTGGCAAGGCTTCTCTGTCTTTATTGGTGCTATCCAAGCTTATATTTTTACCACTTTAACTATGGTTTATTTATCACACAAAATTAATCACTAATCCAAATACAAAGGAGATTTAAATATGACTGAATTAGCTGCTGCACTTGCTGTCGGAATCGCTGCCCTAGGTGCGTCAATTGGTAACGGAATGGTTATTTCTAAAACCATCGAATCCATTTCACGTCAACCCGAATTAGACTCACAATTAAGGGCTTTAATGTTCCTAGGTGTTGGTCTGATTGAGGCTGTTCCGATTATCGCTGTTGTTATTTCCTTTATCTTAATCTTTAGCTAACCATCAACTATTTAAGGAGTGTCAATATTGGACTTTACTATTATTCTGGGCGAAGCCCTTTTAACGCTTGCATCCTTTTTGATTTTACTCTTTGTCATCCATAAATTCGCATGGAAACCCTTCAACCAAATGCTAGAAACGCGTCAGAAGAAAATTACTGACGATTGGCAAGCGGCTGAAGAAGCTAAGAATAAGAACAAGGAAGCCCTATCACAAATTGATGCACAACTAAAATCAGCTCACTTAGAAGCTGAAAAAATTATTCGTCAAGCACAAATTGATGCCAATCATCTGCGCGACAAGATGATTGAAGAAACACGTCAAGAACAAAGCAAAATGCTGCAAATGACGCAAGAAGATTTAAAACTACAAAGACAAAACTTTGCCGAAAATATGCAAGAATCATTAGTCCATATGGCAGTTGCCATGGCAGGCAAGGTCATTCGTCGTGAAATTTCAGAAGATGACCACCGTCAAATGATTCAAGAATTTATCACTCGATTGGAGGAGCTCGATGAACAACGGTAGACTTCACAAACAAGAAGACTTAGCAGAGCTCGCCCTAAAATCAGGACGACAGGTCACCTATGAAGATGACCTGCTCTTCGAACTGCTAGACATTGAAATTAATGATGAAGAAGAAGGTCAAGAAATCTTAAAAGAGTTAACTGGAGAGCGACTCTTTTTATCTTCAGCGATCCCCTTAACCAAAGCAGAAAAGCTTAAAATTGCCCGTGAATTCATGCGCATTACTGGCTTTTCTATTCGTTCTTTTACCACTATTATTAACCCAGACTTAATTATTGGTGTCCGCTTACAAAGCGAACGCTTCTACTATGAGCTTTCTGGCGGACAGATCTTGCAAACTATGCAAAATGAAATTAATATTCCGGAAAGTGAAGAGGTGATTTCTTCATGAGCACAAACGAAAAGTTTACAAAAGATGTTTTAAAACAAATCCACGACTTTGAAATTGATAAGAAGTTAGAAGAAATCGGAACCGTTTCTTATGTCGGCGACGGTATCGCCTTTTCTGAAGGATTAGACAACGCCATGTATGGTGAGATGGTTGAGTTCAATGATGGAACCATCGGCATGGTACAAAACCTTGAAAACGACCAAGTCGGAGTAATTATTTTTGGCTCCTACCATCAAATCCATGAAGGCGATATTATTCGTCGAATGAACCACACCATGGAAGTTCCCGTTGGTAAGGCCCTGCTTGGACGAGTGGTAGACGCCTTGGGACGTCCCATAGATGATAAAGGACCTATTTTAACCAACAAAACACGACCCGTCGAACAAGAAGCTCCGGGCATCATGGAAAGACAGTCGGTTAAAAAGCCTTTGGAAACAGGTATTAAGGCCATTGACTCCCTAGTTCCCATCGGAAGAGGTCAAAGGGAATTAATTATTGGAGACCGTAAAACTGGTAAAACTTCACTCGCTATCGATGCCGTCTTAAATCAAAAAGGCAAAGATGTTATTTGTATCTATGTAGCGATTGGACAAAAGGAATCAACGGTAAAAAACATTGTCAATACTCTGACCAACCGTGGTGCAATGGATTACACTATTGTAATGACTGCTTCTGCTTCCAAGCCTGCTCCTCTTCTATACATCGCTCCCTATGCGGCAACTGCTATGGCTGAGGAGTTTATGTACGAAGGAAAGCACGTCTTAATTATATATGACGATTTATCCAAACAAGCAGCAGCTTATCGTGAAATGTCCCTCTTGCTCAAACGACCACCTGGGCGTGAAGCCTATCCTGGGGATATTTTTTATCTACACTCACGTCTTTTAGAACGTTCAGCTAAATTATCGGATGAATTAGGTGGTGGTTCGATCACTTCTTTACCGATTGTTGAAACGCAAGCAGGTGATATCTCAGCTTATATCCCAACCAACGTTATTTCCATTACAGACGGACAGATCTTCTTACAAAGTGATCTCTTCTTCTCTGGCGTTCGACCAGCCATTAATGCCGGACTATCGGTTTCACGGGTTGGAGGATCTGCGCAATTAAAAGCCATGAAACAAGTATCAGGAACCTTACGTTTAGACCTAGCTTCCTATCGCGAATTAGAAGCCTTTACTTCCTTTGGATCAGACATCGATGAAATGACTGCCCGCCAATTAAGACGTGGCGAGCGCATCGTGGAAGTTTTAAAGCAAGGCCTTCACAAACCTATGCGCTCTGGCGTTCAAATCATCGTCTTCTACGCTTTAGGTAATGGTTACTTTGATAAGGTATCCGTTAATTTAATTCACCAATTAGAAGAAGTAATTGCTAATGAATTTACTACCTATCATGCCGGGCTTTTACGACAATTAGAAGATAACCAACCCCTACCAACTGAAATCGAATTAAATGGTATTTTAGACAAAGTTGTTGATAATTTTATCCTAGTTCATTCTGAAGGATCTAAAACAGGAAGTGATAAGTAATGCCGTCTTTAAACGAAATCAAACGACATATTGCTTCTACTGAAAAAACAAAAAAAATAACTAATGCTATGCAGATGGTCTCAAGAAATAAAGTCAACCATTTATTGGATATGACTCAATCTTATCAAGTCTATATTGATCATTTAAGAGAAACCATAGTGCAACTGCACTATACCTTAAAAGTCACCCCTCCTAACTTTTCCAAACCAGAAATTCGCTCTTTAATCACTCCCCGGAAAGTAAACAAAATTGGTATTTTTCTTATCTCAACTGATAAGGGCTTAGCAGGTTCCTATAATGTTAACTTAATTAAGGGGCTGGATGAGTGGATTGAAGAACAAAACTTTGATGAAGAACAAGAATTAGTTTTTTATACCCTAGGACGGACAGGTGAAAGATATTGCCGCGAACGGGGCTACAAAATTGCTCGCTCTTACTATCCGCTGTCTGACCAGCCGGGCTTTCAAGAAGCTCACTACTTCATCAGACAACTACGTTCAGCCTATGTGGAGAAAGAATGTGATGAGCTTTATTTAGCTTACAATCACTATGGACTAGGTTCCGGTACGAATTCAAAATTTGGAGTCGATAACTTATTACCGGTAGTTTCTTTAAACCGCCGTATGGAACTTGATCCATCTTTTGATAAAAAAGAATTAATTTCGGAAGTCTTTTTAATCGAGCCCTCAATGGAAGCAGTATTAGAAGGCTTAGTTCCTCAATATATCGAATCTTTTGTCTACGGTGCCCTCTTACAGGCCAAAACAGCTGAACATTTCTCACGTATGATTGCCATGCAATCGGCCACTGAAAATGCTAAAGAAATCATTGAAGACTTGCAGTTGCGCTATAATCGCGCCCGACAAGTTAAAGTAACCAATGAAATTATCGAAATTGTTGCAGGTGCTCAAGCCCAACATAAAGAAAGAAGGAAATAAGTATGCGAATCGGACATATCAAACAAGTAATCGGACCGGTCGTGGATGTTTCCTTTCCTTTAGAATACGGAACACCAGAAATCCATCATGCCCTGGTTGTAACCGACCTTGAGGAAGTAAATGAAACATCCGACTTAAAGACGATTCTCCAACACCGAAAAGTGGTACTCGAAGTCGCTATTGATATTGGGCATGACACCGTACGTACCATTGCCATGGAAGCAACCGAAGGTTTATCACGGGGCATGGCTGTTGTCGATTTAGGTGAAGCCATTAAAGTACCCGTAGGTGAAGCTACATTAGGACGCGTATTCAATGTTTTAGGAGATACAGTCGATAATGGACCTGAACTCTTCCCAGATGTAGTCAAACATTCCATTCATGCCGATGCGCCTGAATATAGCGAACTGGCTTCAAACTTCGAAATCTTAGAAACAGGAATAAAGGTCATTGACTTATTAGCTCCCTACCTCAAGGGTGGAAAAATTGGTCTTTTTGGAGGAGCCGGTGTCGGTAAGACGGTATTAATTCAAGAATTAATTCATAACATTACCCAAGAACACGGTGGCCTTTCGGTCTTCACTGGAGTTGGTGAAAGAACGCGTGAAGGAAACGACCTCGTCCATGAAATGCGCGACTCTGGTGTTTCTAAAAATACAGCCATGGTCTTTGGCCAAATGAATGAACCCCCTGGAGCTAGAATGCGGGTAGCTTTGTCTGGTTTAACCATGGCAGAGTATTTTCGTGATGTAAAGCATCAAGATGTCTTGCTCTTTATTGATAACATCTACCGTTTTACTCAAGCAGGTTCTGAAGTTTCGGCTCTACTTGGAAGGATGCCTTCAGCAGTAGGTTATCAACCTACCTTAGCTTCTGAAATGGGAGCCATGCAAGAGAGAATCACTTCCACCAAGGCAGGATCGATTACATCCATACAAGCAGTATATGTACCAGCCGATGACTATACAGATCCAGCGCCAGCGACTACCTTCTCTCACTTAGATGCAACCACTAACTTAGAGCGTAAATTAACCGAGCAGGGTATCTACCCAGCAGTTGATCCACTCGCCTCCTCTTCTTCAGCCCTATCTGAAGATGTTGTTGGCGAACGACACTATCGGGTAGCTCGTGGCGTTCAACAAACTTTGCAAGGCTATCAAGACCTCAAAGATATCATCGCCATCTTGGGTGTAGATGAGTTGAGTGAAGTTGAAAAACTAACCGTTAAAAGAGCCCGACGTATTCAGCTCTTCCTATCACAAAACTTCCACGTAGCAGAAGCCTTTACTGGTATTCCAGGTTCATACGTAACCGTACAAGAAACAATTGACGGCTTCGAAGGTATTCTAAATGGTGATTACGATAATCTGCCTGAAGAAGCTTTCCGTAACGTAGGAAATATCGATCAAGCCATTGAAAAAGCTAAGAAAATGGGAGTGGATTTGGATGACGCAAACGCTTAAAAATCTACAAGTTCAGATTATCTCTCCTAATGGCGTAGTCTATACCAAACGTGCCCGCAAATGTCATGTGCAAACCATTGATGGTGGTATCACCATTCTACCCAATCATATTGCCATGATGACCGTCTTAGACATCTCAACTGTTATCGTAGCACCTCTAGTCGAAGGCAAACCGGATGACTATATCGCTATTAACGGTGGACTATTGGAAATTCGGGACAACGAACTTAATATTATTGCCAACATGGCCGTTCGAGCCCTAGATATTGATGACGCCCAGACTAAAATGGAGTTGTCCATGGCTGAAGATAAGCTGAAACAAGCAGAAATCAATCAAGATATTCGCGCTTATCATTCAGCTGAAATTGAATTACGAAAAGCACTCAACCAATTGGATGCTTTCAAACATCAACATAATCAATAAAAAGAAACCTTCCGTTTTCAAATTAACGGAAGGTTTTATATTTATCTTAATTATTGCCAAAAACGTCGCGACTATAGACTTTTTCTTTTACAGCTGCTAATTGATCTGCAAGGCGATTAGCAAGAATAATATCAGCCTTTTGACAAAAGACTTCAAAATCAGCTACAACTTCTTCGCCATCAAATTGCTTTTCTTCAAGTGTCGGTTCATAGATAATTATCTCTTTGCCTTCTGCTCGCAGCTGTTTAATAATATCAAGAATAGCAGATTGACGGAAATTATCCGAATTGGATTTCATGGTCAAGCGGTAAATGCCGATTACTTGCGCTTGATGTTTTAAAACTTGTGAAGCAATATGTTCTTTACGGGTTGCATTCGAATCCACAATCGCTTGAATTAAGTTGTTTGGAACGTCTTGATAATTAGCCAGCAATTGCTTGGTATCCTTAGGCAGGCAGTAGCCACCATACCCAAATGACGGATTATTGTAGTGATCACCAATTCTAGGGTCAAGCCCTACTCCTTGGATAATGTGCTGACTGTTTAAGCCACGTACTTCAGCATAGGTGTCCAATTCATTAAAATATGAAATCCTTAAAGCCAAATAAGTATTGGAGAAGAGTTTTACTGCTTCTGCTTCAGTTGAAGGCATGGTTAAGATAGACACTTCTTCATCCAAGCAAGCCTCAGCAAATAATTCAGCTACTGTCTGACTATGAACAGATTCATTGCCGACAATAATACGAGAAGGATGCAAGTTGTCGTAAAGCGCCTTACCTTCTCTCAAAAATTCTGGTGAGAAGATAATATCCATACCATATTTTTGACGAATTTCCTCAGTATAGCCGACAGGAATGGTTGATTTAATCACAACTACTGCCTGAGGGGCATATTCTTTAACTTTATCAAGCGCCTCTTCGACAGCTGAAGTGTCAAAGTGATTATTAGCGTCATCATAATTAGTTGGCGTAGCAATAATCACTAATTCTGCCCCACTATAAGCATAGCTAGGATCATCGGTGGCTTCTAACTTTAAAGAATGATTGGCTAGGTAATCTTCCATTTCAGCGTCCACAATAGGTGCAATTTTTTGATTGATTAAATCGACCCTTTCTTTAACAATTTCCATCGCTTTCACTTCATTATATTGAGCCAAAAGAATCGCATTTGAAAGCCCGACATAACCCATTCCTGCAACTGTTATTTTCATGACGCCACCTTATCTTTCGTTATTTTAATTCTATTATACAAAAGTTCACTCTAAGTTAAAACTAAATATCCCGTGCAGATTCAAGCAAGTGTTTCACACAAGCTTCTGCTTGCTTATAGGTCAGCTTGGTATTATTGTTACCAAATTGAGTAGAGAAAATCCAATGACCTGTTAGATATAAATGCTCCAATCGGCCAAATCTTTGACTAAGAACTTGAGTATGCGGCCAATCAACAAGAATACCACCCAATGGATTTGCTTGGATAATTCCTTCTTGATACATTTGATTAATTAAAGGATCATGTTGAGCGGCTGTCTCTAAGTTTTGGTCAAAGCCGGTTGCATTGATTAAATAGCCGCTTTGATAGCGTAAGCCTTTTTGAGTGACAACGGTAAATCCTTGGGCATTCACTTCCACAGCTTTCATACCAGAAACAATCCGAATACGTCCATCTTTCAAACCTTGTAAAATAAACGCAATACTTTCAGCCGGTGTTTGACTTCTAAAATGTTCGAAAAGTCCCATAAAATCTTTAAAGAAGCGTATGCGATCTTGGGATGATAAGGCCATATTCAAGGCTGGTAGAAAGGCAGTCAACTTGCGACCATATAATTGTAAGATACTTAATCGACGGTTTTGTTGGTGGATAGCCATTAAACCTTCTCCAATGGATCCTTGACTGTATCTTTCGACTAAAGATTTCCAATCTACCCCATTGGCTTCCATATCCTCTTCAAATTGATGAAATATAGCTTCTAAAGGGATTGTTTGACCATTAGATTGGGCCAACTGCTTATCAATCCAATCTGCATTTAAGTTAAAAACCAAGTCTTCGGCATAGCGTTCAAACTTCGGTGTCGAAAAGGGCTGGTCTAAAATATAAAAAGTCACCGGATGATCAATGGTAATTGGATAGTGATCTTGTAAATAACGCATAATATCAATCCCAGTTAATCCGGATCCAATGATTCCAATTCCTTTTTGATAGTCCAAATCACTTAGAAGCTGTTCAACTGGATAAGGATGGTGAATATAGCCTTCTTGTCCCAAAAGATTATAATAATCGGCATAAGGTGGATGACCTACTGTCATTAAGACAGAATCATAAGGTCCATATTGCTTACCTTGCGCGTCATATAGGTAATAAGTCTTGGGGGATTTAATTTTCAGTTGATGAATACGCTGATTCACCACATGAATGATATCTTCTTCAAAGTATGGACTAAAATAATCCTGGATATACTCACCAAAAATAGGTCTGGGTGAAAAAATATCCCTGTGGGCATATTCGGGATAATGATCTTGTAACCACCTTAGATAGTGGTCAGCGTCTTGCCATTCAAAACCTAAATCACCGACATAGGAGTTCATTAATAATTGGTTAGAATCAGGCTCATAAGGGGAGCCTACTCCCAATTGTTTACGGTCTTCGAAAACATCCACATGATTTATCAGACCTTGGTGATTTTCTTCAAGAATTGTTTTAACGGCAGCCGCTCCAGCAACCCCTGCTCCAATAATTGCTACTTTCATAATGACCTCCATTATCTTTTTCTCAACTTCCATTATAACGAATTTGAATTCGCTTTACACTAGGAGAAAAACAAATGAAAAAAGGCCTTATTAAAAGGCCTCGTTCTCTAGCTTGCCGTTTCAATTGTTAATTGAATTTCAGGATCAATTGTTTTCAGCATATCTGTTAGCAATTTTTCAATTTGGCTTTGTGAATAATTCTGTGCTTCCTTTAATAATCCCTTAGATAAAGCTTGCTTCTCCATTTCTTTTTTTAGGTCAGATTGAAGACTCACAACATCATCCACCTTAATTGGATTAAATAGCGAACCTTCTTCATCAATGATTTCGATTGAATCATCTTCTACTTCATGCGCTAAAATTTTCGCTTGTGGGACTTTAACCACTAGGTTTTCTTCATTAGAAATGACGTCAATCTTTCCTAACTCTACCCCTGTATGAATGATACCGGAATAGGTCATCATAAACTCTGATTCAGTAAAGGGAATTTCCCAAGACTTTATCGTTTTATGCTTTTCAAATTTTCCCATATTAGTGTAGTGATATTTCATAGTGGTTAATTCCTGTGAATCTTCTAAACGATTTTTGATTAATACTAATTCTTGATCCGTTACTTGATTAGGTATGGAGTGAACAAAATGATTGAATCCGTACCAACCTATCCAAGCTACAAAAAAAAGGATGCCTACTAGTAGAAAGAAATAATTCAAGAATGTTTTAAGCGCTTGTTTCATCTATTCACCTCTTTTAAAGTTTGCCTATTTACTATCATAGCATAATCCATTCAGATAGTATCCGTCTTAAGGTGGAGAGAGGAAAAAAATGAGACTAATTCCATTAATCCGTTAGCTGGACAATTTGATAACGATAATCCCCCAAGTTGAATATTGCTTTCTTACTTGGATCGACTAAACAACTAAGCGGCAGCGCTAATTGCTGACGAAATTGCTCCATTTCTGCTCGATTATAACCGGGGCAAAGAGTATTGTTATTAACTTCCCAATGTCCTTTAACAGCAGAAGTGGGTAAGTTTAAATCTTTCATGAGTTTACGCGTGAGCCAGTCTCTAGCTTTGATTTGTTGAGGCGAATAGTCTTCTTTGGCATTAGCTTCTACGGATAGATGGACACAGAAATGATTACAATTGGCTACCCCCCAAGTCATGCGTTCTAGGTCATAATTTTGGTAAATTCGTCCTTGACTATCGATATAAAAGTGATAGCCTCCACGATCCCATCCACGTTGCTTATGCCAAAAGACCTCGTGGTCTGAAATGTGACGATTTAAAGACCGTTTCACACCTGTATAGTGCCAGACAATGGTTGTGATAGCATCAAGAGTCCTGTCTTTTGCTTGTCCACCTAGAGCTTCTGACCGCCGGTCAATAATAAGAGGCTCATCCAATTGCTTATTTAATTCCTCCACCCTATTCACTGCTAGATTATAGCTCGTAAGATCATAGCAGTTGATAATTTCAATTAACTTATCACCATAATGGGGGTCACTGGCATAAATGCCTGTTAGAGCCTTGGCTTCTTCAAAGGAATCCGCTGCTGCAATAGCGGCCTTATAGGCAACCTGCTTACGGTAGTTGGTTGAAGTGAAGAAATTAGCATGGTCTTCAATGCCTTCTTCCAGACTCTTATAAGCACGAAACTGTGAAACGACCATCTGGCCATTTGCTTCTAGTGAAGGATGGTCGACTACCTTACCCTGCCAGGGAGCAGATGATTTAATACCAAAACCATTATTGGATTTAAGATATAGCGGTGACCGTCCCCCATTGGATTCTAAAACAAATTGCGCCATCCGGGTCGCAACCGATATCGGACTTTGATATTTCTGAAAAAGTGGTGCTAAGCTAGCCATTCTTTGACTCATCCAAGCATCTTTTATCATATCAAAGCCCCCCAACCCTTAGGCGAGTTATCATTATGATGATAGTGATAAGAGGATATTTGTAAGATAGATCCTAAAAAGATGGTTAACAAATTAATCAGCCCCACCCATTGACCTCCTTGATTCAAGTGGTACAAGTCGGCCATTCCTTGTACAAAAACAGCCAAGGCTGGTAGAAAAATTAATACGAGCCATTTGCCTAAATCATAAAAACGATTAGATAACATTCTATCACCCTTTCTATTATTTTTATATCCATTGACGACTTTCTGCCGGCCACATAAAATAATCGTTTTGATCGACCTTTTGTTTAATCGTTTGTAGCTCTTGGTTAAACGCTTCTAGTTTGGCCTGCATCCAATCAATGCGTTCAATTAGATCATGCAAGGCAGTAATCAGGCCAATTAACTTAGAAATCAAGGTAATCACTGCAATAATCGCTCCAGCATAAGAACCCAAATCAATCAAATGCATGCACAACCTCCTTTTAGTAATAAGGAGCTGAGCAAACACTCAGCCCCTCTAAAATCATGCTTAACTAAGCTTCTTCATAGGCATAAACATCGGTAACATTACGCTCAACATAGCGAGCGGCAACCGGAGTCACATACATATCTACGCCCTGATCATCTTTGAATAAATCACAGTCAACTAGAGCCTGCATCACAGCTTCGGCAGTTTCTTTAGTAACTGAATCAGCTGGTTGATTAATCGTAATCTTACGCGTTTTACCCGCCGCATCTAAGAAAATCAATTCTAATACCATACTATCTTTCATCTTGTTTTCCCCTTTCCATCATTAAATAAAATTATAAGCATAAACAGCTTGAGCGGTATCGGTTGGATTAATGGTTAATTGATCGATTTGATCTTTAACCAACTGCACTTGATTGGGAGTAACCCCCTCAATCAAGCCTTGAATAGAGACATTAAAAGTCTTCTCCGTTGTCGGATTCATACCTTTAAGCGCTAAACGCCCTGATTTGTATTCTTTACTTTCCATTTTTCATTCCTCCTAGGTATTTATGTAAGCCGTACGATCTTACACCTTATACACACAATCAGATCATCAAAAACGGCAAGAAAAAGACAAGTTTTTAGATTTTTCTTTAAAGAGAGGACCGAGCTTAGCTGCAATACGCTTTTTATCATTGCGAATGGTGCGCTCAGAGATGTTACAAAGCTGGCAGATTTCACGATTACGCCATTTTCCTTGTAAAATTAAATTGAAAATCTTACGCTCTCGTTCTTTTAGATGGTCTTTAACAGTTTGTTCCAATAAAAAGATTGATTCTTTTGAGCATTCTTCTCTCAGCTCTTCGATAAGATCTGATAAAATAACAGGATCTGTCGGGGTCACTTGATAAGTGGATTGGCGCAAACGATTGAGTAGAAACCATTTTAAACCCTTACCCGCATAAGCGATAAATTGATAGCGATGATCGATACAATTTAAGGGATCGCCTTCAAACTTTTGATAAAGCCTTAACAACTCTAACCGCATCTCCTGAAGATGGTCTTGATAATCGTTATGGTGGGTAGACAATTGGTAATGATGGAGCCAGTGATGGATGAGGGGGTCAAACATAATAATGACATTAGTTAATTCTTCAGATGATTTTTTCATTAGTCTTCCTCCTTGAATTTTGACATGAAAAAAACGGGCCGAAAGCTAAGGAATATCCTTACAATCTAGCCCGTCTAGCGGTTCTGCTTAATTCTTATTTTTATTTTTATTTTTCTGAGTTACCTGCGCTTCTTGAATGGTTACACTATCGGATGGAAGAAACTGAATCTTGGTTTCAATTCCTTTGCTAACAATAACAACCGTTTTCTGTTTCAAATCGAGCTCACAGACTTTCTTGTTCCTCGAATTCCTTATTTCGAGCATCCGAATCCTCCTACTATATTCAATTGAGTCCATGTGATGACTCATAGTTTCTCATCACTTTATGCAAAACACAACTTATATGATAAATGGCTTATAACAAAACAAAATAGCAAATTAAAAGACAACTAAGCGATTCTTTTTCTTTTAGCTATAGGTAGCAGGCTCCCCCTTCCTCAGATTTATTGTTAAATGTTGATCAACAATTTGAATTATACATATTTTTAAAGCCTTTGCAATACTCTTAAGTTTAAAATTTTTAATAATTGAAATTTTTATTTAAAATAGGGCCTCTTTTTCTCACTCTAGGCCGATATCATACTCTTATTAAAATAAAAACATATATTTAAGATGATATAAGCAGAAGTGTGAAGAAAAGATAGTAGCTTTGACAATCGGTTGAAAGTTGACAAAATTTTAAAAAATTATAAAAAGTTGCTGAATAGAAAATAAAAGAGCCAATAGCTCGGATCGCTATCAGCTCTGAGGGGCAAGAGTCAAGATTTAGCGTTCAGCTTTACTCGCAACCAATACCATCATTATCTCGATCTAAGTGTGGACCATATCCAGGTTGTCCACGATAGACGGGAGCGGCTCCTGCTTGACGGGCAATGGTACAGTTCGCATAATAAACATTTTGCTCTGGGGCTGGTTCTGGTTCTGTATTAGTGTCAACAGGTTCTTTTGACACTACTGGCGCTGAAACTTCTTCCGTTTGATTAATGTATGAATTATTAGATTCTTGCGTTGGATGGGATGGGTTGTTTTTGCTCGGTAATTCAAATAAAGCATTTGCTTTTTGAGTATTATCGGTTTGAGAAACAACGACTTGACCCGTTTGTGTATTTTTAATCACTTCAGGGAATTCGGCATTGGCTAGAAACTGATTGGAGTTATCCTCCCAAACATAATAACGATTTTTGGCAGCATAGTCTTGGGATTGAACAAGAACATCTAAGTATTCATTAGCCATTTCTGCTTCTTTTGTTTGGTCGAGTTGGATCACTGAGTAGCCTTCCGTTAAGAGAATTTCTTGCACTAATATGCCATCTAACCATAGGTTCGCCACATAATCTTCTTTTTTAACCGATTCATCTTGGAGATCTTCTTTTTCAACTTCAAATAATTCTAATTCGACCTTGTCAGCATCTTTCATCAATTCTTCCAAGCGCTTTTTAGCTTCTTGGGCATAGGCTTCATCTTTTTCTTCTTCTGGTGAGAGGATATGCAGTAAGTTAAACGTCATAAGCTTATCCTTATCACTCTTTAAGCTGGCTTTCATGGTATTGGCCGAAAGAACCTTATATTTGTCCACTTCTTCAAAGTTTGATTGGTCTTCTCTTTCAGCAAAGACCACATAGCCTAACTCTTCCTCATTGACTTCTGCACTTACCCACGTATTAAAGAAAAGACCTGAAGTCAATAAGCCGACAGTGGCTGCTAGTAACCATTTTTTCATTGTATGCTCTCCCTTATAATTGATAGTTAATGTTAATAATTATAACATAAAAAAAGAGCTATTTTCTATATCAAAAGCGAAGAATCATGGTGTAAAACATCTTGTGTAAACTTAAAAATGCTCCTTGTATAGAAAAAGAGGCCCATGTCTTGTAAGATTAAGTTACGACAACTAAATCCCAAGAACATTGGAGGTCCTCTTTTAATCAATCTATTGTAAATAATCAAGGGTTGCTAAAATAAAGGCCTTAAAGGCTAAGATGAGCTTGCTTTCATCGATATCGAATTTAGAAGAATGGTGACCATGGAACTGGCCTTCAATCTCTCTTGGGTTGGCTAAAAATAAGAAAGTTGCTGGAAGCTCTTTACCATAATAGGCAAAGTCCTCAGCCCCCATTAAGGCCTCTGCTGATGGAATAATGTAATCATCGCCTAGTCCTGCTTGTAAAGCTTTAACAGTATCTAAAGTAGAGGCTTGATCGTTTACTAAGACGGGGTATTTATACTCATAAGACAGGTCAATTTTTACATCATAAGCGACTTCCAAACCTTTGGTAATCTTATTCATTCGCTGATGAACAAATGCTCTCAAATCATCATTTAAAGTCCTTACGGTGCCTTCAATGAAGACTTGATCAGGGATAATATTTTGATTAAAACCCCCTTCAATATGGGTCACAGAAACGACTACTGGATCACTGGCTTTAATATTCCGACTCTTAATGGTCTGAAAGGCCATTATCAATTCGGCAGCCACTGTAATCGGATCTTTGGAAGATTCTGGATAACCGGCATGAAAGCCAAAGCCTTTGATTATAATCTGAAAACGATCCATCGAGGCCATCATAGGACCAACACGATAAGAAATATGACCCGGAGCAATTGCTTTATCTAAATGACCGATATGAAAACCTAATACCCGTGTTACATCCGGATTTTTAAGGACACCTTCTTGAATCATTGGCTCTGCCCCTCCGGGGTATTCTTCACCGGGTTGGAAGATTAGTTTAACCTTACCTCCAAATAAATGACGGTGATGGGATAAAAAGTCAGCGACGGCTAGAAGCGTAGCCGTATGTCCATCATGGCCACAAGCATGCATATTACCGTTTCTCGAAGCAAAAGACAAGCCCGTTTCCTCTTGGATGGGTAAACCATCCATATCGGCTCGAAGTCCCATTACTCGATCATTTGGACTCCCTTCTTTGCTTCCTTCTATGACGACAGCCAAGCCATTTCCGTTGACATAATGGTCTTCAACCGAAAGACCCATTCCTATGAGTTGACTGCGAACATAATCCACTGTCTTAGGCAAATCTAAGCCTAACTCAGGAATCTGATGTAAATCACGTCTCCATTGAATGATTTTTTTTTCGTATTGATCATTTCTTTCAAATAGTTCTTTGCTTGGCATTAAACCACCTACTTAATCTTTACTTAAATAATTGATCAACGCTTTAGTCGTTAGGATCATTTCATCCGTATCTAGGTATTCTTCCGTCGTATGAACCAGCTCCATCCCCACACCGACAATGGCTGAGTTAAAACCTTCTTCGGCAAAAAAGTTGGCATCCGATCCTCCACCGATAATTTGAGGCTCTGCTTTGACACCGACTGTTTCGTAGGCTGCGACAATTTCTTTGACGAATTTGAGGTCATCTTGACTGGCAAGGGCTGGGTAGTCACGACGCGTTTCGATGGTATAGTCGTTTGTATACTGCTGGATAATGCCTTCGTAGGCTTGTAATAATTGGTCGACCTTTTCTTCTTGATGCGAGCGGATTTCACCGGTAAAGATACAAGAATCTGGCACCACATTATTAGGGAAATCAGAAGTAATTTGCGACACATTGGCGGTTGTTTCGTCATCAATCCTTAAGAGCGGCATTTGGCTAATGACTTTGCTCGCTACTTGGATGGCATTAATGCCCTTTTCTGGTTCGATCCCCGCATGGGCCTTACGCCCTCCAATGGTAATCTCAAAGCGGTAACAAGTCGGTGCTTGGTAGGCGACCTTATTGGCCTTGCCGGCATTGTCAGCTACAATTAAGTTTTTAGCAGGATTGATATGCTGGTAGACACTTTCCCAATTAATATTCCGCGCACCTAACATCCCCTGCTCTTCACCGGGAGTGACGATTACATAAATATCTTGGTGACTAATCTGATGCATAACAATGTATTCCACAGCGGTTAAAATAGCGGCCAGACCGGCCTTATCGTCCCCACCTAAGGTCGTCGTCCCATCTGAGGACCAAATATTATCTTTTTTAACGATTTTTAAGTTTTTATTGGGCTGAATCACATCGGTATGAGCATTTAGTGACACGCCCTCGCCTTCTATGTCTCCTTTAATTTTCGCAAAGATAACTGGCGAATTGCCACCGTAGGAATGCTGGCTTTCGTCAAGATGAATCTCGGCTCCAAGATTTTCAAGAAATTTAATGACATAATCTGCCATTTCTTTTTCCTCTTTAGAGGGCGAATGAATCATCAACATTTCTTCAAAAATTTCTAAATTACGTTGGCTAATCATAGTATACCTCCTATTATTTTAATAGACCTTTTTCCAATTGTTTACGCGCAAATAAAATAGTAGTAAAGATAGATGTTAAAGTAATAACAAAAGATGGATTTCCTGGAATGAACTGAACAATGTAGATCATAACGGTTGAAATCAACAGTGCAAAAAGACCGGTCTTGTATGACTTGACCATAAATTGGCCAAAGATTGCCCCATAAATGCCTGGAATGATTAGCTCAAAATACTTCGCTAAGTCGGCAGGTAAGGTAGTAATCACCGTTTGTCCTAAAATGGTCGCAAAAATCACAAAGAAAACAGCCACATAGATGGATACAGCTAAACCGATTGTCCCCATCAAAGCCCCTTCATCTGTCCCTTGCTTGTAGCCTGAGGCTTCCGATGAAATGGCTGCGGCAGGAATCTTCATATTGACCCCATTACCTGATAACATGGTTAAATATAAGCCTGATGTACCAACAATTGGGAAGTAAGTTAAAGGTTCACTCAGATAGAAAGCTCCAGAAACAGACATTTGTGAAATAGCTCCGGCGATGATGGCGGCAAAACCTGGATTATAACCAAAGACAAAGGTCATGGTTAGAGGGGGTAGTAATACGGCAATCACTCCCAAGACCATGGTTAAGCGGCCAAAATTAGTTATACTTTTGGTGAATTTTTCATAGGCTCCCATTCTTTTTCCTCCTTATAGATCTAAACAAAGAACATGCCACATAAAGCACCGGCAAACATGGCAATCGTTAGTGACCAAGACTTTAACCATTCGTATTGGTCGCTTAATTTTTGGCAGATAATCATAATCACTAAAGCCGATAAAGAAGCGACGGCGTAGGATGGATTGACATTAATTTTTACGACATTATTCATGACAAAGTAGGCAAAAGACCCTAACATGGCACCGACACTGACTGCTGGTAGTAAGGCTTTTTTACCACCGGTCATAAAATCATTGATCATGTTCATGCGATGGCCAAAGAAGAAGGTCACAATTAGCCAAGGGATAACCCCTAAAGCCGGCGTCCATAAGGCATTGGCATACACCGTTGGATCCATCATTGGAGAGAGTTCTCCGCCTGCTGCTTGCGCACCAAAGGTGGCGGCCATGGTTTCATAGTTGGTACCTCCAATAATTGACATCCGCAAGGCTGAAACTGGCGCACCTAATGAGACAATCAAGGATAAAATACTCCCTACAATCCCTAAAGCCGGTCCAATACTGGCCATGGCTGCGACTCGTAGGCCTTTTTTAACGCGCTGTTGATCCATATTTAATTCTTTGGTTGCCTTCATCGCTTTCTTTAGGATGTAGGTCCCTTGAATCAACACTAAAGCAATACCAATTCCACTAACCAGATACATCAAAGGATGGTTGGCAAATTTTAGATGGTCTGACATACAGATTCCTCCCTATTAAATTTTAAAAAAAGACTTCAACTATGATAAACTTATTGAGAACCGTTCTCTTTTAAAGATAGCGCTTACATCTTTAATTAAATTTTACCATCATCCTCTAGCAATTAAAAATAGATGATAACAATACCACCTATCCTCATTTACTTATAATCAAACTATTAGGAGCCTAGACCATGGACATTCATCATATTCAATACATTTTGGAAATCGCGAAGACAGGTTCAATCAGCAAAGCTTCTCAAAATCTTTTCGTTTCACAACCCTATTTGAGTTCAATATTAAAAAGGTTTGAAGAATCGATTGGTTTTACTATTTTCGATCGTACTCACAAAGGGGTTCAACTAACGAATGATGGCCAGCAAGTTCTTAATGATTTGGAAAAACTCGATACCCTTTATCAGTCAATTGAAACCAAATATCTAACACCGACTAATTACTTTTCTTCGCTTTCTATTTCTGCCAGGAGGTCTTCTTATATTGCTTTTGCAATCGCCAAAATGATCAACCGCCTGCAAGAGGAACATCATAACTTATCGATCAAATTTTCTGAAACAACCAACTTACAAGTCATCGAGGATGTTAATAGTGGCAATGCAGATATTGGTATTATTCGTTTTTATACGGAGAACAAGGAGCATTTTGAAAATCAATTAAAAGCGCGTTATATTGAGTGGAAGCAGCTTTCCTCCTTTCCTCGAGTCGTTCTGATTTCCCAGCAGCACCCACTGGCTAAAAAAGAGCATTTAGCGCTTAAAGACTTAGAACCCTTTACAGAAATTATCCACGGTGATTTTGAATGGGATGATTATACTGAGGCCTATTTATGGCAGAAAAAAATTAATTCCTCAAAGAAATTAATCCAAGTTTATGAGCGGGGTTCACTGCTTGACTTTATCGCCACCATTAAAGGCAGTTACACTTGGACCACAGCTACCTACCCTACCATTCTGGATAAATACAAGCTAATTGAAAAAAGCGTCTTACCGAGTCATTCGGAATGTTTAGATTATATTATTTATAAGGCGAAGCTTGAAAAATCAGTCATCCTTAAACTAGTCGAAGAGAAAATCGATGAAACGATCCAATTATTTAATTAATAAGTAGGGCGAAAATAAAAATCCCTAGAGCTAACTTCAACTCTAGGGGGTTAATCTATTCATCTTATTCTTCCAACTTCTCTCGCATATACTGACGGATTTCCTCAGCGAATTCGCGGTGGAGGGCGAAGTCAATGGTGGTCTTAATAAAGCCGATTTTCTCCCCGACGTCATAACGAATGCCTTTGAAGTCATAGGCATAGACCGGTTCGACTTGGTTTAACATTTGAATGGCATCAGTCAGTTGGATCTCTCCGCCGGCGCCGACTTGTTTCTTGGCTAGAAAGTCAAAGATTTTAGGCGTTAAAACGTATCTTCCCATAATGGCTTGGTTGGAAGGGGCTGTTCCTTGCTTGGGCTTTTCAACAAAGGTTTTAACCTTGTATAAGCGCCCATCTTGTTCCAAGGGATCAATAATACCATAGCGATGGGTTTGGTCTTGAGGGACCGTCTGGACACCGATAACGGAGGAGCCGGTTAAATCGTATTCGTCCATTAATTGTTGAATGGCTGGTTGATCTCCCTCTTCTGATACCACAATATCATCACCCAGAAGAACGGCAAAGGGCTCGTCACCAATAAAGCTTCTGGCGGTATAAATGGCATCGCCCAAACCTTTCATTTCTTTTTGGCGGATAAAGTAGACGTTCGCTAGGTTGGAAGCCTTTTGAACCGACTCTAACATAGCAATCTTCCCCTTGTTCATCAGGTCTAATTCTAACTCGGTATTCTTGTCAAAATGGTCTTCAATGGCTCGTTTCGATTTACCTGTAATGATAATAATATCCTCAATACCTGCTGCCACTGCTTCCTCTACGATATACTGAATGGTCGGCTTATCAATAATCGGTAACATTTCTTTCGGCATGGCTTTAGTAGCTGGTAGAAAACGCGTTCCATAACCAGCTGCTGGAATAATGGCTTTACGAACTTTTTGTTTCATCAGGATACATCTCCTTTCTTATTTGAATCCGTACACACTAAAAAGCATAGCAAACACACTATGCTTAGTTGTATTAGTTTTCGTTAAAGATATCGCGGGTAAATACTTTATCTAAAGCATCTTTTAATTCATCTTCTGTACGATTGGCTAAGATGATATCGGATTGTTGCTTAAATTCTGCTAAATCATTGATCACTGGACAATTCATAATAGAATCTTGCGATAAAGTCGGTTCGTAGATAATTATCTCGATCCCTTCATCTACCAATAATTTAATAATATCTTGAATGGCGGATTGTCTAAAGTTGTCCGATCCAGACTTCATTGTTAATCGGAAGACACCAACGGTCTTAGGATTTCTCTTCAAGACACTATTGGCGATATGCTGTTTACGGGTTTTGTTGGAATCGACCACTGCAGTCATCATATTTTGAGGGATGTCGCCGTAATTGGCTAATAATTGCTTGGTATCTTTGGGTAAACAATAACCCCCATAGCCAAAAGAAGGATTATTATAATGGGTTCCAATCCGAGGATCTAAACCAACCCCTTGAATAATTTGACCTGCATCCAAGCCTCTAACTTCAGCGTAAGTATCTAATTCATTAAAGTAAGACACACGCAAAGCTAAGTAAGTATTGGCAAATAGTTTAATGGCTTCGGCTTCAGTGGAATTAGTAAAAAGAACCGGTACATCCTCACTATGGGCGCCTTCTACTAAAAGATCTGCAAACTTTTTAGCCGCTTCATTATGATCACCTACTACAATACGTGAAGGATATAAATTATCATATAAGGCCTTGCCTTCTCTTAGAAATTCAGGAGAAAAGATAATAGAGTCTACGCCATATTTCTCTTTCACAGATTCCGTATATCCCACAGGAATCGTTGATTTAATGACAATCGTAGCTTGTGGATTGATGCGCAAGACATCTTCAATCACTGCTTCTACAGCCGTCGTATCAAAAGTATGGGTCTCGTCATCATAGTTCGTTGGTGTCGCAATAATCACCATTTCAGCTTCTTTATGTGCTTCTTCTGCATCGATAGTCGCTGTCAACTTTAGCTCTTGATGGGCAAAGAAATCTTCAATTTCTTTGTCCTCAATCGGTGCGATGCGCTTATTAATTAAATCAACCTTCTCTTGAATAATGTCTAGTGCTGTTACCTCATGATGTTGAGCCAATAAGACGGCAATCGATAAACCAACATACCCTGTACCTGCCACTGTGATTTTCATTATACTCTCCTTAAAATTTTATTCTGAACGATAATTTTTTTAAATTTAATAGTTATACTCTTATAATTTTATCTTTTATAGAATTAATTAAGAGCTTAGCAGTTAATGAAATGTCAATATTTAGCATCTTCAAAAAAATTATAAAAGATTTTTTTATCTTTTTACTCTTAATATGAGAAAAAAAAATTTGTCGGTAGCGATAAAGATAAATAAGTTTTGCTTTTAACGGATTTTTTCTTTTGATTAAATTAATTTCTTCTTTATAAAGTTGTAAAAATCTATACATATTGAATTCACTTTGAGTTGAGTTTGGAAAATTCGAACGATCTTCTAAATCATAGTATACGAGTACTTCATCTAAACAACCTATTTCATAGTCTTTAGAAAAAAATCTTATCATAAAAGAAACATCTTGATTTCTTTTAAGTCGTTCATCCCACCCCTCAAATTCTAAAACAACACTTTTTTTAATTAAGATTGTATTGGTATCGATAATTTGGCTGCCCGATAATTGTTCAAACATAAGATTTCCACTTCTATTAGCATATTTAATTTTATTATTACTATCTATTAAACCACAATATACTGCTTTATAGTTTTTATGATTATTTAAAAAATCAACTTGTTTACGAATTTTATCTTTGTAAAAATAATTATCATCGTCCAAAAAAGCTATTAAATCTCCTGAGCTTTTTTTAATTCCTGTATTACGAGCAACAGAACCATTCATATTAAATGAATGTTGAATATAAATAACCTTTTGATTTTCACTAAATTGTTTCATTATATTCTCGGTTTCACTTCTAAACAAACTTTCTGGATTATTATCATCAATTACTAAAACTTCTAAATTTTCATAAGACTGATTCAAAACAGAATTTATTGCTCGTGCAAGGAAGTCTGCTCTTTTATAAGTTGGTATTATAACAGATACTTTCTCTTTGAAATCCATAATTATCTCCTTTTTATAAATATCTCTTTTAATCCATAACTGATTATTTTTCTATATAATGTTAAGTCTATTAAAACTATAAATATATATATAAAAAAGCTTATTATTTGATTTGAATAAAATGTCGAAAACATAGAATAAATAAATAAAATTAGTATTAAAACACTACTTTTCCCAAAATTAAAATCTATTTTTAAAACTGAGTTAGAAAAATAGCTTCTCAAAATATAAAATATTATATAGGATATTCCAGTTGAAATCGCTGCACCTATGCCTCCCATGGTTGGTACCATTATTTGATTTAATAACAGAGCTATTATGAAAGTAATAAATGAAATTATAACCTGAAGCTTACTTCTTTTTGCTATAACTAAACCGATTACAGTAGTTTCAGATATAGTGTACATAATTGGACCAAAAATTAAAAATGGAATTAATACTTTAGCATCACGATAATTCATACCTAACAAGAAAACAATATAATCTTTAAAAAAGATTAAAGAACTACCAATAATTATCATAACAGTTACAACAGAGTCGTTGACTTTCTTAAAAAAATCGTGATCATATGGATTTTTAAAATAGAAATCTAAATAATAAGGAGACCATATCGTTGTAAAAGTATTTTGAATGATATTTAAAAAACTAACTATTGAAACTGCTGATGCAAAAATTCCAATTGTTCTTGTATCACTATAAATACTTAAAAAGAACTTATCATTTGCTTGAAACAATGATGTTAAAGCCATTGAAAAAATATAAGGAAAACCATACTTCATTAACTCATTTAAATTTATATTATTTGTACTACTTTTCCAAAATTTGAATATTTTCCTATTAATAGTAATGCTAATTATTAAACAAAAGATAGTACTTATAGTAAGGGAAATAGTAAGAGCATAACTAGATGTTATGTTTAGAAATATAAAAATGAAAACATTTATTAGATAAACTACTTTCGATAATATAGTTAAAACTGAGTAAGCCCTTGACTGATGCTCAAGTCTAACAACCATAATTGAAAAACGATACATAATAGAAAATGTGATATTTAGTAATAATAAAAAGGTATAAATTTTATCGTTTAAAAAATATGTATTAAAAAAACCAGCAAATATAAAGGATAAAAATAAAAAGATTATGACAATTATCAGTGGAAGCAGTGTACTTTTCTTTAATAATTCTCTTTTATATGCTATAGAATCATTTTCATAATAATATCTTACTAAAGACTGATCCATTCCTAAACAAAAAATCATCATTGCAACATTTGAAAAGGTTTGAAATAGTGAAAATTCTCCATATGATTCCGGATTTATTATTCTAGTTATAATTGGAGTCGTAAGGATTGTCAAAACCATACTAATAATAACTCCAAAACCTATATTAACCATTTGGCCTATTAGTTTCTTCATATTTTCTCCTTATAAATTAAAAGCTCCAGTATAATAATATACAATTATTAAATTGTATATTATTAAAATGATATAAATTAAATAATAAACATTCATCTTTCTACGATCTATATATTCTGTAATTAGTCTAGTAATTATAATGAAATTTCCTATTGAATACATTGAATTTAACCTATAAGCAAATGTGAAGGCCCCCGCACCAATTAAATAAAAATATAAAAAAGATCCAAACATCATAGAATTTAAAATTACTTTATATATGGAATTGTTACTATAAATATATATGTTCTTTTTGTTCAAAAATAAATATATAATAAGAAAATTTAGAATTGGCGAAAAATGTTCCATTAAATTTCTAGAAATAAAATGAATAAAATTTTTGTACTCATAATTTGATGTTAAATAAAGTTCAGCTTTATTAATTAACGCTAAATCAAATGTTGAATTTAGAAAATCAAAAATAAATTCTAAATTAAATATAAATCCGAATAATAAAGATATAAGACATAATATAAGAAAGGAAGTTTTTTTAAAAGAAAACTTATTTAAAAAAATATTCGTTAAAGCGGTTAATATCGCTGAAAAGTGACTAAAAATTGATAAGAAAGAGCTAATAGAAGCGAGAATATATCGTTTATTAACATATAATAAAAGTGCCCCTAAGTAAAACGTCATACCAGCAAATTGACGAATAATATCTAAAGGCCATCTAATTAAATAAATTAAGAGAAAAATAGAGAACATCTTTATTATATGGTCTTTTTCAATTTTCAAAATTATTAAATATATTATAAATAAAGGTATAAAAGCATATAATCCTAAAAATATTTGAAAGTTTCCACCTAGACTTTTTAAAATTGAGACTAAAATATAATATGTAGGTTCTATATTTAATTGACCTAAGTCTTGAATAAATAAACTAAAATTATCTATTGGATAGGTTTTTAAAAACCATCCATAATAAGTTTGCAAATCGGTACCTATTGTTCTCTGAGATGCTAAGATTGAAATTGATAATATTGAAACTAATAATATAATTTTTTTTAAGAACAGAGAAAACTTATATTCATTAACCGAAAGAAAAAAAAGTATAATAAAAATAACGCTAATTAAAAGAAATTGAAATAAAATTAACATTTACATATCACCTCTAGTTCTCTATAAGATCGATCCACTCAGAAATAATAATTTTCTTAGAAAAATTTTGAGATCTCTCATAAGCACGTTTCCCAATATTTTTTCGCAACTCAGGATTCCTTATTAGGTTTATTATTTTTTTTGAGAACTCGTCTGTATCATATTTATCTATTAAATATCCGGAATAACCTTCTGTAATAATTTCTGAAGGACCATGGGTTTTAAATGATATAACTGGTAGTCCGAAAGACATAGCTTCAGTAACAACTAATCCGAATCCTTCTATTAACGAAGGAAGGACAAAGATGTCGTTAGTTAAGTAAAATTTACTTACATCATTGGAACTTCCATGAAAAACAATAACATCAGATAATTTATTAGTATTTATATCTTTTAATAATCTGTTTTTATCAGGTCCATCTCCAACAATATTAAAGCAAACATTAGGTATTTCTTTGACAACCTTTTTAATGATATCGAATAACAATTCTAAGCCTTTAGTTTGGTAGTAAATTCTTCCTACAAATAAAATGTTTACACGGTTATCTATAGAAATGGAATTTGGACGTTTACTTTTAATAGTTAAAGGATTATAAATCCGTTTGGGGAGTACATTTAATTTTGATGAATATATTTTTTTATCTCGATCCGATAGAACAACAAGATCATCTAAATCATTTAAATAATTTATAAATGCTTTTTCAGTTTTATATAAAGGACTATCCTCTAATTCAAAATATCTTTCATAAGTATTATGAAACCACCCTATTCTTTTTAAGTTTAAATTAAGAAAAGTAAGAATTCTGGAATAAAATGGAGTCACACCTATTATTACATCGAACTTTCTATGATTAAAAAAATTTCGATATCTTTTTCTTTCTAAAATAGGAAATAATAGCATACTAATTATGTTTCCATTTAGATTTATTTTAAATTTTAAAAATGATTTAAGCAATATTCTTTCTAGTAAAAAATCATATGGTCTTCGATATAATTTATTTGTATGAATTACTTCAATATCATTATTTAGATCATATGAAATTTCATAAGTATTTTTAATTGAATTTGCTAAGATTATTGTAACCTTATATCCATTTGTCGATAATTCATTAGCTAATACAGACACTACTCTCTCTAATCCACCTTTATTATTTAAAGACCCCATTAAAAAACAAATTTTATTCATAATTCACTCCATATTTATATCAACTAAATTTTTAATTTCAGTTACTATAGCCTGCTCAAAAACATTATTTTCTTGAATAATTATATTTATAAAAATTTCACAATTTCTTATAAAATTATTTTTATCTAAATTGAATAAGTAATTTTCAATTTTTTGTGATATATCATTAAAATCAGTTATAATTAAGCCTAGACCATACTTCTTAATAATTTTTGATTGATAAGTATTACCCATTGAAATTAAAGGCTTTAGATTAAATACCGAATTGTATAGTCTGTTAGTCAATGCATAGTTATTATTGATTGAATCATTATATCGCATGACATTTATAAGATCACTTTGTTTATAAAGATAATCTTCTTGTATTTTTTCATATCTTCCGGTAAAAAATACATTTTTATATTTATTCTCTTCAACAAATTCTTTTAATAATTGTTCTTGACCACCTTCTCCGTTAAAAACTATCTTTAAATTTTCATTATTATTGGAGTGTTTAATAAACTCTTTATTTATTTCTATATCTCTTAATGAACCAATTAAAGAAACAGTTAATGGAAACGTATTTTTATTAACTGTTTTAGAATTAATATTTTCATTAAATTCTTTTATGGTTTTATTAAAATTATGATTTATGAAGATTTTTTTATGATTAAAATACTTCTTATAACCAGGGGAAGATACTGCAATAAATTTTGAACTTTTTATAGTTTTAGGTAAAAGAAATTTTATAATTGGATGGTAGTCTCTAATATCAATTATGTAATTATAAGAGTTTATCAATAAAAAAAATTGAAGAAAAAAAACTAAATGAGGACTGAAAATTATTAAAAATTTATAATTATGACTCTTCAATCTTTTTTTTATAAATCTTGAATACTTTAGATAATCTAAAAAGTTTCTCCGATATGAATTTTTACTATCTAAATATACATTCTTTGATTTTTTTTCTGTATGAGTCCTATCCCAATTTATAACATCATAATCAATTTCATATTTATTTAATATTTTTTCATAATTTTTTAGATAAGGCATCTGATTAACATTAGCAGGAGCTATTAATGCAACTTTATTCATTTGTTTTCCACACTTTTTTCTTAATATAATCTGTATAACTTATAATAACTCTTAAGATTTTCTCTGAAACATTTGGCATTGAATAATCGGCTACCAGACGTAATGTATCCTTTTTCTGAGTCTCGAGAACTTTTAACCCTTGCAAAATACGTTCTTTTTGAAGTCCTACCATCATCACTGTCCCTTCTTCCATTGCTTCAGGACGCTCATGTGCTTCGCGAATATTTAGCGCTTTAAAGCCCATGATGGAAGATTCTTCACTGATTGTGCCCGAATCACTGAGAACGGCTTTCGCATTTAGTTGAAGATTATTATAATCGGTAAAGCTCATCGGTTTCATTAGACGGACTAAGTCATGAAACTTAACATTTTTTTCTTCGATCATTTTTCTTGTTCGCGGATGAGTGGAGACTATAATAGGTAATTGGTACTTAGTTGCAACTTCATTTAAGGTTTCAACAAGGTTTAAAAAGTTTCTTTCAGAATTAATATTTTCATCCCGGTGGGCTGAAACAACAAAATATTGTCCTTTTTCTAACTTTAATTTCTTATAACTATCAGCAGCTTTAATGGCTTCCATCTTGTTAGTTAAAACTTCAAACATTGGACTTCCTGTTTTGATAATTTGGTCTGCTGGCAATCCCTCTGCTAGTAAATATTCACGCGCAATATCTGAATAGGTTAAGTTAATATCGGCAGTATGATCGACAATTTTACGATTGGTTTCTTCAGGAACCCTTTGATCAAAGCAACGGTTTCCAGCTTCCATATGAAAGATTGGAATTTGGTGACGCTTAGCTGCAATCGCACATAAACAGGAATTAGTATCTCCCAACACAAGAAAAGCATCTGGAGACTCATTACTTAATATGGGATCAATATTAGCTAATATTTGACCAATTGTTGCCATCGGCGTCTCCCCTGCTGCATTTAAGAAATAATCAGGTTTTCTAAGTCCAAAGTCTTCAAAGAACACTTCATTTAACTCATAATCATAATTTTGACCCGTATGAACCAAAATATGATCAATCGCCTCTGATTCCTCTAATTTTTGAATGACAGCTGATAGTCGAATAATTTCAGGCCTTGTTCCTACAACTGTCATCACTTTTAATCTTTTCAAGTTTAGACCTCCTCATAATAAGTGTCGGGATTTTCTGGATCATAGACCTCATTAGCCCACATAACCGTTATCATATCAGAATTCCCTGTATTTACAATGGAATGGGTATAGCCGGTTGGTATGTCCACTACTTCTAACTTTTCTCCTGAAACAGGATACTCAATGATTTCATCTTCTCCATACTTTCTAAAGCGAATCATTCCTTGACCAGATACAACTAAAAACTTTTCATTTTTTGAATGATGCCAATGTTGTCCTTTTGTGATGCCTGGTTTGGCATAATTGATCGAAACTTGGCCGCGTTCTGGTGATTTAATAAACTCCGTAAAATATCCGCGATCATCAATATTCATCTTTAAATCATAGGAAAAGTCATCTTCTGGTAAATAACTCAAATAAGTGGCGTAGAGTTTCTTAGAAAGCGGATCTCTTTGGTCAGGTATACTTAAATCCTTTCGACTGTTTTTAAAAGCTTGAATAAGACTAGCAATTTCTCCTACAGTCGTTTGATGTGTTACAGGTACGTGAGCAAATGACTCTTTAAAATGAGGATTACCATTTAAGGCTGACTTTAATTCTTGGATAACATCATCAATATAACATAGTTCTAGTTTTGCGTTTGGATTATTGACACTTATTTCTTCATCTCTTGCTATTTTATGACAAAAAGTAGCTACCACTGAATTATAGTTTGGTCGAGACCATTTACCAAACAGATTGGTAAATCGATAAACATAGACAGGTACCTTGTTTTCCTTACCATAATTGAAAATTAAATCTTCGCCTGCTTTTTTGCTTTTTCCGTATGGATTATCTAGACTCGCTTGAGTTGAAGAAGCTAATACGATTGGACTTTTGTTATTATTTTTCTTTAATTGTTCGAGTAAAGTTGATGTGAACCCAAAGTTTCCTTCCATAAATTCCGCTTCATTTTCTGGTCGATTCACACCAGCCAAATGAAAAACAAAATCACACTCTTTTGTCCACTGTTCCAAATTTTCAGAAGGTGTGTCAAGATCATATTCAAAAAGTTCATGAGCAGTTGTAGTATTTAATTCAGCGACTAGGTTCTTTCCCAAAAATCCTTTTGCTCCTGTAACTAAGATTTTCATTCTAACTATGAGCCTCCCATTTTGCCAATTCATCACGCACTAAAGGAACGGTTAATAATTTTTCCTTAACAGCTTCGACATCCATTAATTCAGTATTATTGGAATTAAATTCAACTAGGGTATTTCTTTCCTCATCGCCATCAGTTACATATTTATCGTAGTTTAAATCACGCTTATCCGCTGGAACGCGATAAAAGTTGCCCATATCAATAGCATTGGCACACTCTTCGTTCGTTAGTAAGGTTTCATACATTTTCTCACCGTGACGGATACCAATCACTTGATCAGGGTGACCAGGTTTAAACAGTTCTCTTACCGCATCACGAAGGACAGCTATAGTTGAAGCCGGTGCTTTTTGCACAAGAATATCGCCGCTTTCCGCATTATTAAAGGCAAACATAACTAAATCTACTGCTTCTTGTAAGGTCATAATAAAACGCGTCATTTTAGGATCTGTCACAGTTAGAGGTTTTCCGTCTCTTATCTGATTAATAAATAAGGGAACAACCGATCCTCTAGAAGCTAAGACATTACCATAACGGGTACAGCAAATTAAAGTTTTAGCAGGATCAACCGTTCTTGATTTGGCAACGACTACTTTTTCCATCATGGCTTTTGAAGTTCCCATCGCATTAACTGGGTAGGCTGCCTTATCTGTGGATAAACAAACTACTTTTTTGACTCCTGCTTCGATTGCAGCAGTTAAAACATTGTCTGTACCAAATACATTCGTTTTAACAGCTTCCATGGGGAAAAACTCACAAGAAGGAACTTGCTTTAAAGCAGCCGCATGAAAAACATAATCCACGCCATACATAGCATTGCGAATACTATTTATGTCACGTACATCCCCAATAAAAAATTTTAATTTTTTGCTCGCTTCAGGAGCTATCTGTTGATAAAAATGTCGCATATTATCTTGTTTTAATTCATCTCTAGAAAATATCCGAATCTCTTTTAAATCTGAATCCAAAAAATTATCTAGGACTGCATTCCCAAAAGATCCGGTACCGCCAGTAATTAAAAGTATCTTGTCTTTAAACATATGATATCCCTTCTATTCAAAGTGTTTCATGATCGTATTATAAGCTGTTTCAGAGGTATAATTTTTCTCTAAATATGACCTTGCTTTTCTTCCCATTTCTTTTAAATCAGATCTAGTAGAAAAATCTTGAATAATTTGATTAAACTTCTCAACATCATTACTTAGAACCTTTCGACCGAAACCATTCTCCTCAATCACATCACCAATATCAGTATTAGGATCAGTTGCTGCAATAATAGGCATAGATGCTTGCATATATGATAATAATCGGGATGGAAAATTAGGGATTGTAAAACGATAATCAAGAAATATTAAACCGACATCACAAGAATTGGCCAACAATTCATACTTCTTTTTTGGTAATTGATTTAATAGTAAAGCATTTCTAAATTTGTATTCTTCAAATGCTTTCTCTAATTTTGAAAATTCAGTTCCTGAACCAACTATAACAATAAAAGAATTTTTATTTTGTTCATTTCTTTTAATGCATTCGATGACAAAATCAATTCCTTGAGGTTTTCCTAAATTACCTCCATATATAAAAGTTCTTTTATTTAATGGTATATGATATTTTTTAAATAAAACATTTTTATTATGAAGATTTATATTAATATTTCTCGGAGTTATTGTATTTGGAAGGATTTCTACTTTTCCTTCTATCTCAACATTATGTCTAATTATATATTCTTTATTTTTTTTTGACATTGTACCAATAAAGTCCGTGATATCATAAAGTTTTTTTTCTTTACGTCGAAAATATTTGTATAAAAAAGAACTTTTTTTAATCATTTGAATATCAACAGCATTCTGAGGGAAAATATCTTTCAGCATCAAATAAGTTTTAGCGGCATCTCTTTTTTTTATATATTCAACCACCTTTGAAAAAGTAATTGGCGGAGTAGTATAAAGAACTAGGTCAAATTGAATATTATTTAAGTGTTTTTTTATAGCTCTCATATACAGTCTTTCAATAAACAAAGTAGAGATACCTTTTTCAATTATGTTAGTTTTAGTAATATTTGGTATTCGAACCTTCAAAGAATATAAATTTTCAATCTGTTTGAATACTTCCTGTTTGGGCTCTTTTCTCTCATTTGCAGAAATCACATAAATGTTATGTTTCATATTTTTAAAATAACGAATTAAATCATTGTTTAAGCCCGGATTATTAATTCCTTTAAAGTTTAAAGTTAAGAAAAGAATATTCATAAAATCCCCCTGAAATCAAATGTTCATTATTATTTTCTGGTTATATTCCTATACGCTGGAAAGAATGTAGAATTCTGATTACCTGTTATATTAATTAACTTATTGTAAATAGAAGTGTTTCTTACTTTTTTTGCCACTTTAAAGTCGAATTCTTTCTTTCCAAATTTCCTTTTGAATTTTAATAGTGAATCTTCTAAAGCATTTGAAGTTCCCCCTCCATAGTGGATGAGTTTTATATTGTTTGCTTTGCCCCATTCGTATGAGGCATATTTAAGTAAATAAGCAGGAGATAGATATAAAAATTCTGATTTCGTTCCTGATAAATGTGCGTTTAATATTTGATTTGAATAGAAATATAGAGATGATGCAATAATATTATTTTTGTAAAAAATATTTATATTCAAAATATTTTCTCCAAAATTTTTGATAAAATCATTGAAATAGAGTTGATCAAAATAATAATACTCATCAGAAGATTTGCGATCCATTGTTGAATAATAAACTTCTTGAAAAGTATCTAAGTTTTTAGGATGAATATTATATTCATAAGTTAAACCATCTCTTAGACATCTTCTTATTGTCTTTCTAGCACTTTTTGAAAATTGATTTTCATAGTTATTAATATCATTATTGATCTCAGTAGCTACAGTCTTTCGAATAGTTTCTATTTCATAAATAATTTTGAAATCTTCGCCGTTATCATATATTGGATGAAAACGAACAAATTCACTAACGATATTATTTCTATTACAAAAATCATTAAATTCTTTATTAAATTCTCTAATTAAAGATTCTTTACTATCAAGATTGCATCCAGTGATAATAGGCCCACCGTACCCATACGGAGTGATGATATCATAAAATTGTTCATCTAATCCTTGAATCTTAATAGGTCTCTTTAAAAAAATATATTTTATCTTTCCTAAATTGTGATCAAAATTGTATTCTATACACTTCCCCTTATCAATATTTTCATATAATTCTCCATATTTCTTGTCAAAATATATATCATTTTTTTTATACAAATTACTAACCACCCTTATCATTTAAAGATTTAGTCATAGTTAATTTAACAGGTGAAAAGCCCTTTGACTCATAAAAATTTATTGCTTCTTTATTGTTGGAACTAACTTGTAATTCTAGCTTAGCATTTTTAGTTTGGATATTATCATATAACATATTATAAAGAGTAGATCCAATGCCCTTTCCTCTATATTTAGAATCTACAACAAATGAATTAATATGTATTAAATTTTTTTTCTTATAAAAATACCATAAATATCCACAAATTATTTTATTATCCTCCGCTAGAAGAATTTTTGCCTCTCCATTTTCTATAAAAGTAATCAAATTATTAAATCTACTGTTTATTTGATCTTTAGATATTTCAATAGACGAAAATGTAATTTTTAATGACTGAATCATTAAATTTAAGATAGTATTCTTATTATTTTTTATATCTTCTAGAGTCCCTTCATAAAATCTCATTAGATGAACCCCTTTCTACATCTAAACTCTTTAAGACATCTTGAGTATCTGTAGCGATATCTTCCTTTTTTAATACCTTTACAACTGTAAATATAAGTATCTTTATATCAAATAAAAAACTAATTTTATTTATATATTCAATATCGTAATTTAATCTTTCATTCCAAGGAAGATAGTTTCTTCCTTTCACCTGAGCTAAACCTGTTAATCCAGGCCTCACTATATGGCGTTGCTTTTCTTCATCTGAATAAAAAGATAGGTATCTTTCAAGTAATGGTCTAGGCCCCACTATACTCATATCACCTTTGAGAATATTTAATAATTCTGGTAACTCATCAAGACTAGTAGCTCTTAGTTTTTTGCCAAAACTCGTTAATCGAACAGAATCAGGTAACAGATCCCCATTTTCATCTCTTTCATCCGTCATCGTGCGGAATTTCATCATCTCGAAAATTTCTTCATTTAACCCCGGTCTTTTCTGCTTAAAAAGAATTGGACTACCCAACTTAATTCTTACCAAAATACCTGTAATAATTATTATTGGTGAAAAAACAATTAAAGCCATTAAGGAGAGTATGATATCTAGAAATCGTTTAACATATTTTGCATAAAAAGATTGATATCTTTGCATTAAATCATTCCCTTAACAATTTCTATTACTCGATCGACATCTTCCCTTGTCATCTTCGAATCAGAAGGTAAACAAATTCCTTTATTAAAGAGTTTTTCAGCCACATTTCCACCTACGTAATCATAATCTTTAAAGACGGGTTGTAAGTGCATAGGCTTCCAGACAGGACGCGCTTCAATATTTTCTTCGGCTAGACCTTGAATGATATCCATCGGTTGAATGGTGTCACTTTCGATCGTTATAGCAGTTAGCCAATGATTCGCAAAGTCTCCTTGCTCCATTCGATCAGGCCCCATTTTGATTTGTTCAATATCCTTGAAGCCTTCTGCATAGGCATGATAAATAGCCCGTTTCTTCTCCACGCGATCTTTCAGTACTTTTAATTGGCCACGGCCAATACCAGCTACCACATTCGACATTCGGTAATTATAACCGATTTCTTCATGCTGATACCATGGGAAGCTTTCACGAGCCTGGGTCGCCCAGAATTTAGCCTTTTGAATGCCTGCTTCATTATTCGAAACCAACATTCCCCCACCAGAAGTAGTGATGATCTTATTACCATTAAAAGAATAAATACCATAATCCCCAAAAGTTCCCGTCCACTGCCCCTTATAGACAGTCCCTAAACTCTCTGCTGCATCCTCAATTAAAGGCGTGTTATATTTTTCGCAAATCTTTTTAATTTCATCGATTTTAGCTGAGATTCCGTACAAGTGAACGACAATGACTGCTTTTGGTTTATATTTTTGAAAAGCCTTTTCTAAAGCTTTGGGATCCATATTCCAAGTATCTTCTTCTGAATCAATAAAGACAGGAATGGCTTTCTCATAGCGAATAGGATTAGCTGAGGCAGAGAAAGTCAAGGACTGACAAAATACAATATCATCTTGCCCCACTCCAACAGCTTTAAGGGCTAAATGAATGGCTGCCGTTCCAGAAGCTAAAGCCGTAGCGTATTTGATGCCTACAATCTGACTCAGCTCTTTTTCAAAGCCCTCGACATTGGCTCCTAATGGTGCAATCCAATTGGTATCAAAAGCTTCTTGAACATAAGCTTGTTCATACCCCTCCTCACTCATGTGTGGAGAAGATAGTAATATTTTCTTCATGGTTAGTCTCCTCATTATGATAATATTCACCGTTAAAAGTATAACACAAGAAATCTCATTTTGAAGGCATTCTTCGTTTTTCTTTCAAATATTACATTTATTACATAACCTAGCTAAGCCAGCGTTTAAAAGGCTCACGGTCGACAACTTTTATTAAGAGATAAAGGCATATTAATAACCCACTTCCAACCACACTAACATAGATAAGAGGGGGCATCGATAAAGCCATTTTTTCAACCGTCCCTTCAAGTAATTTCAAGAAAAGAACATGAGAAAGATAAATTAAGAAAGAATACCGGCTAAACCATAGGAAAAGCTTCTCAAAAGGCAACCTATATAACATGAAAGTCAAGACCAAACCGATCGAATAGAAAGTAACCAAAGGTCTTGTATTGGCAATCACTGTTCCCCCACTTAGATAAGATTCTTCAATCAACAAGCCTAGCATTATTACCGTATAAATCAAGATACCATAACGATAAACTTGAAAGCTTTTAAGCTTAGCTTGAAAGTCTCGGCTTAACCAAATGCCAAAGAAGAAGCAAAAAGCATAGCTATAATAGTCTTGGACCTTATCATAAGGAATATAGCCTAGTAGGTGATCACTGACATCTTGGAAGATGAAAAGACCCACGAAGGCTATGGCTAAGTACTTGTTATCGGCAATTTTAGATAAAAGTGGGTAAAAGATATAAAGTCCCACAATTAATGGAACAAAATACAAGTGATAGGAAGTCTTCCCTAGCAAGAGAAACTGCAAGAAGGTCAAAAGACTCAATTCTTCACCTACCAACCAGAAATTAGCCCAAGCATAGATTAAAGACCAGCACAAATAGGCCGGGATAATTTTTATGAGGCGGTCTTTTAAGAAGGCGGGGTAATCAAGTTGTGAATCCAAAGCATCGGTCCGATCCAAACCCCAACCTGAAAGCATTAAAAAGACTGCTACCGCAAAGCGTGTCGCTTGATTAAGGGCTAGGATCCATAATTTATTTTCTCCTAATAAAGGGGCTGTAAGATGAATCAAGAGGACCGCTATCGTTGCAAGCCCTCGTAATAAATCAAATGGAATAAAACGTTTTGTCATTTTTGTCTACCTTTTCTAATTCAATTATTTATTGGTCAATCCAATAATAGAGTTCTAGATAATAGCCGATGTATTTATAGACTTCAGAAGCCATTATCCTTAAGGCCTGGCGACTGTCTTGATAAAGGACTTCCTCACCCTGAGCATTCTTTAAATAAGCACTGACATAATAAAAGTGCATATCCTTTCCCCGACTCGCACGCTCAAAAGCCAATCGAGTGCGCCGGCTATGATAGTCGGTCGTAACTACTAGGGCCGTTTGCCATCCCCTTTCTTCCATGATGGCGATAGAATTGGTCGCATTGGTCCAAGTAGAAGTTGCTTCTAATTCTCCAATCACTTGGTCTTCCGATAAACCGGTGTCAGTTATAAAGTCAATTAAGGGTTTGGTGCCGATAAACTCATTTAAGGGAGAAACAATCATTGAGTGTGATGTGACATAGCCTTCTTGGATTAATTCAGCTGCCTTCAAGGGACGAACTATTTCCCCACCTGGTACAATCACCACCTCAGCTTCAACCACTTCTTGACCAATATCTAAATGACTAGCCAACCAGACTAGATAGGTCACTAGCGCTACAAGAAGGATAAATAGAATCTTTACTTTCATGTTTGGGGCCTCCTTTTTTCATTTAATAGCTGCTAACTAGCTAAGACTAAGAAATAGACACACAGGGCATACAGAATACTGTATAAGCTTCCCATCAAATAATACTCCGCAACCTCCTTGTCTTCTTCTAAACGTTTGAAACACGCAATGGATTTGGCCGTATAAATTAAACCAATCGCATTCACCTGGCCCATGCCTAAAAAGATCAAGGAAAGAATCCGCTCCAAATGACCGATTAAAGCGCCCGTCCCTTGTAGACCTTCTTGCTGAATGACCTGACTTTGAGGATAAGGACTGAAGGCTAGTTTAAATAAAACATTAGCCAGCTTGCCGACCAAAAGGATCGCTAATAACCCCGTCAGCATTTGACGGTTCAAAACGCAGGGAAAACAGACCCTAAGGAGTTAGTAAAAAACACTTGGCCTAACAGAATGATGAGGACAATATGTAGGATTTGATCAATTAAGAAAGTATATAAGCGATAAGAAGGCTGAAGCTTGTCAAAGCCACTCTTTATACAGTCGATCAGACTGTAACTAATCCAAAGCATCAGATAAGCATAAAAGGCCGGCCAAAAGACTTGATAGTATAAGCTCCGGATTAAGGGATAGAAGAAAAAAAGGCCATGAATCGCTAAATGAGTTGCCAAGGCTTGCCTGTTAGGCTGCTTGTCTACAGCTAATTGAGGACTTTATAATTGAAAATCACCTAAAAAGTGCAGGATTAAAATCATGATTGTCCATTGATTAAAGGGACTCATGATTCCCCTCCAAAAATTCTGCAATCGTTTCTCGACCCCTCAAGTAGATCTTAATATTACCCAGTGATAAGCGCTTGCTCAGACTGCTCTGACTGATTTGAATCGTTTGGGCAAAATGGGCCTGATCAAATTCCGCTTGGTAGATCCCTTCTTCAAGCATCAACTTGAAAGTCTCCCGTTGCAGGTCGGTCCATTGGCTTTTCAAGGTTTCACTCAAGAGAAACAGGCTATTGACCATCTGATTAATCGAGTCGTCTTGGGTCCTGAGCGCCAGGTGGCACTTGTTACCATAATGATTACGGTGGACAGCTTCAATCGCCTCCCGCGCTCGCCAAAAGGCTGGACCATCGGCTCCGATACTTCGTTCAGGATCGATGGCCGTCGTGATCTCACCGATACCGATTCCCAGCCGAAAAGGATGGGGCAATGTGACATATAAGTCATCTAAAAAGTTCAGCCAGTTTGAATCCAACTTCATAATCACTTGAAACTCATCGCCAACTGTTAAGGTCAATTGAGAAAGCAACTGCTTTTGATACTTCTGATTAAGGCGCTTGAATATGGCTTGCACTTGCTTTTGGAATACCTTACGTTCTTTGATTTGCTTAGACTTAATAAAATCCCCGATAATAACCACATCCGTAGCCATCGAACTCCTCCTTCCTGCCTACTGCCTACTTACTTCATTTTTTACCATTGTTAGAAGAAACTTACGATCATAACTGGTTAGGTTCCCCTTTCCTTGAGGAAAGTAATTGATATTTCTTTCCTCATTCAAGGAAATTTAATAAACTTGCCTTGTTTAGGGAAAGCTTACCCTAAACAACCTTTAAAAGCAAGCGATCCCTTGCGAGCATTCATCTGAAAAAAAGCATCCGCTTTAGGCCTAGGTCAAAAGACCCATGCTTCTTTTGCGAATGCTTAATAAAACGATTACTGATTCATCTGTTCATCCATCGCAACCACCTGGTCGAAGCCTAAGGCCACGATATAAGTACCGATATTAGGTAGTTTAAGGTGGCTAGCTAAGGCGTCCTTGTAAAGTTTCAACTGGTAGCGATACTTGTCTTTTAACCCTTCCAATTGTTCTTGTTTGGATTGACTCAGATGCGGACGGTAGCGGTCCGTCTTGAAGTCAATCAAGACAAAACCTTGATTAGGTATTACATAATAGCTATCAATTACCCCGTGAACCAGAATCGAATCTTGCTCCATCTGCATACTTTGCTTGCTCTCAGTCAGATTGGCGAACAAGTCCTTAGCCGGTACCAGGTAAGAAAAAGCTTGTTCCCGTTTAAGTTGATCGCTGTTTTCTATCATTTGTTGGCCGATCGGACTTCGGAGGAAGTTAAGAATTGTTTCCAGGTACAGATGTGGCCGATCTTCTGCTTCCATCAAACCTCGCTCGATCATCGATTGGATCTGGTCTTGTAAGATCTGGTTATAATCGGCTGGGTCAGCTAATTTAAAGGGACCAAAGTCCACCTGCTCCATCAGATAGTGGTTCAAAGTTCCTATCCGAGCTGCATCTAGCGTTTTGGACTGCATAAAGCTTGGGGCTTCAAAGGTATCTTGCGTATAGCGAATCCCTTGAATCCCTTGATCTATATCAATGGATGCATCTAGCTCATGCATAGATTCCTTCCGCCGGTCTGTATAAAAAGAAAGAGCTGGATGCGGTGGTTCTTCGAACAAACGTTTTAATTCCGAAACAGATTGATAGGCAGCTGTCTGACTGGCTAATTGATAAGGGTATTGAGCAGTTAGCAATTCTTCAAGCTGGTTGATCCTCTCATGCTTGTGCTTGGGTTGATCGAAAGCTTCGCCCTTTTGTAGCGCCTTCAACCAGGCCGGCGGGCTGGCTATTGGATGGCTAGCCGTCACGCTAGGTACATTGGCTTGAATTTGGTCTTCAGTATAGATACGTGTGATAAAGTCTTGAGCAGTAATTGTGGCGAGTGATTGATGGTTTCTTTGAGCGAGGGAAGTCGCCTGATGAATCCAATCCAAGAAACTATTAGCTTGTGATCTGAGTTCTAGGGCCACTTGCAAGCTGTCAGGGTCAGTCATCATTTGATAATGGTCGCCCTTTTCTTGCCATTTTTCCCTACTCTCAATCGAACCCACTATCATTAATTTCTGCTCGGTTCGCGTCAAAGCTACATAGAGTACCCTTAATTCTTCGGCTTTTGCTGCTTGATCTAGAAGCATTTGTCGCGAGGTTTTACTGATGGATTGATAATAGACAAAGTCATCCGTTTGGTAGTGGTTCATACCCACTCCATAATGCTTGGTCGCCACAATAGCTTTTTGGCTATCCATTAAATTAAAGCGGTGATTACTGTTAATTAAATAGACAACCGGGAACTCACTCCCCTTAGAAGCATGAATGGTCATAGCCCGCACCATATTTTGATCCTTGTCTAATTGTAGGGGTTCTGCCAAGTCTTTGTCTTGTTCTAAAAGAGTCTCAATATAGTGGATAAAACTTGCTAAACTGCCTCCTAAACCTTGATTAATGGTTTGAGCTTTTTGATAAAAGGCATGAAGATTAAGCTGACGTTGGCGCCCCATATCTAAGCCCACCACATAGTCTAAGAAGGAAGTGTCTAGATAGATTTGCCAGATGACTTCATCAATAGCCTGGTGGCCAGCAAAGTCACGCCATTTTGCAAGTTGGGTAAAAAAGTTTTGCACTTTCTTTTGTATGGCTAATAATGGCTGATCCTTTTCAAATGCTTGACTCAATAAGCCTTCTACCGCTTGATAGAAGGAAGCTTGTGGATGATTAACCCGAATCAAGGCTAAGTCATTGTCACTCAAGCCTACAAAGAAAGACTTGAGAATAGCGACCAGAGGAATATCCTGCATGGGATTATCGATTAATTTTAAGAGGGCTAAAATTAACTGAATCTCTTGTCGCTGGAAATAAGTCTCAATGGCTTGTGAAGTAAAAGGTAGCTGGTAATGGCTGAAGGCTGCCTGCAAATTGGCAAAGCTGGATTTGGTAGAACTTAGCACCACAATATCCTTAAAGGTCATCAAACGATCCTTACCCAATTCTTTATCATAGATTTGATAGCCTGCGCGCAACTTGGCTTGTATATCTTGAGCAATTAGATGGGCTTGGTAATCAATTCCCTTGTCTATTAATAAATCAGGACGATCTGCTTGCATTTGATCTTCTTCGTCTGAGCGTTCCTTGCTATGTAAGAGCAATTCAATGGCATAGTGGTCTATTTCCTTTGCAACTGTGAAGTCCTGGTTGCCGGTCATCAAACGCTCATTTTTACCATAGGTCATTTCTCCAAAGGATTCATCCATCAAGCGTTCAAACAGATAATTGGTAAAGTTTAGGACTTGGTCCCTTGAGCGGTAATTCTTATCCAAGATAATCAAGTGACCTTGGTCACTGGTTTGGTAAGTACGGTATTTTTGGAGGAATAGGGATGGTTCTGCCATCCGAAAGCCATAGATAGACTGTTTGACATCTCCTACCATAAAGAGATTGCCTTTGGTCGCTTCCACCCTTTCACGTGATAAGTAGGATAAGATGGCTGCTTGGATTTCGTTAATGTCTTGATACTCATCCACTAAGACTTCTTCAAAGAGGGCTTGAAAATATTCAGCTGCCACCGATGGCTTACGTTTACCTAATTGAGCATTATAAGGCGCTAAAATCTGCAAAGTTAAGTGCTCAAGATCTGAATAATCAATCCACCCTTCTTGAAATTTATAGTCTTGCATGGCTTGGTAAAATAATTTACTTAGATCGCTTAATTTTCTTAAGTAGGGTTGAATCGCCGCTTCGACTTCCTGCATAGTTTGGTAAGGATAAGGAAAGTAAGACTGAATCTTAACTAAAGTATCCTTACTAGCCTGACGGTATTGCTTAATTATTTGCAGTGTTTCTAAGTCTTCTTCATGGGCTTTTCCTCTTGAACTCGGCCAGCGGCTAAAGCTTAGGTTATCTAAAAGTTGACTAAAGTGGGCCATATCGTTTTGTAAGAAAGCTTCTGTTAGTTCGACCACGCGCTGGCCTTCTGCAGATAATACTGGTTCAAACTTATCTAGCGTCGGCCTTGAACAAGAAGCTAAGAGACTCAAGCCATCTTGATAAGAACGATCAGCAAGCTTTAACTGTGCTTGAAGTTGGATTTTTAGACTTTCTTGATAGAGTTCACTCTTCCAAAAGCTTTCCAAACCATCGGTCTCAGCCACCATTTGGTCCAACCAGATTAAGGGTTCCGGATTGGCGCGGGCAAACTCATAAATATCTAAAACAATTGAACGCAAGGCTTGATCATCACGACCACTGGTTAAACGAATTAATAGGTCTTGATAATCGGCTTGTGTGACTGCCAGTTGAGAATCGGCTTGACTAATTTGATCAATAAGCTTGTCCCAGACTTCTTCCACCATGACTTGCTTTTGACTTTCATCACTTAAGAGGTTGAAGGCTGGATTAATAGCTTCCAGATAGAAGAAGTTTTGAATCACAAATAAACAAAATGAATGAAGTGTTTGGATGTGGGCACTAGGCAGCTGATTAATTTGACTAAGCAAGTATCGCTTTTCTTCCCCGTCTAGCGATTGGTTCACCGCTGATTTTAACCGTTTCTCCATTCGTTCTTTCATCTCATTGGCCGCAGACTCAGTAAAGGTCACGACTAAGACTTCTTTCAATTCGGCATAACGTGTCAGTAGATGATTCATAATCCGTTCGATTAAGACCGTGGTCTTACCTGAACCCGCTGACGCAGCGACTAAGATATTATTTCCCCTTTGATGAATAGCCTGCCATTGTTCGTTGTTAAATTTACTATTATCCGGTTTAATCGGTAGGGTTTCTATGATGATCGCCTCCTTCGCTTGCTGCTTTGTTAAGTAATTTTTCCTTCATATGAGCCAAAACTTCTTTTTTATTGACTTGTTTATGGCGGTAACGGTGGAAGGATTGTGTTCCATCGAAGCCTGTAATCACTCGGTATTGAGCATTTAAGGAGAGGGTATAAGGATTTTCGTAAAAAGGAGCTAAGGCAATATCACCACTTTGAATAGCCTCAGCTGCTTGTTGGAATTGATAATGCGTATAATCTAAGAGTAAATCGACTTTTTCTTTAGTAAAGAAAGGACTTCTAGCATGATAGCCCGTCTTGGTATAAGTCACCGGATAAATGCGACTTTTACTAGCTTGGTGATCAAAGGATTCAACTATTTGTAAGTCATCCGCCTCAATGGTTACAAACCCTCTCAATGTTCGTTGACTTAAAAGCGTCTTAGTCTGTTGATCAACTTCTCCTTGGGCATAATGTTTGTCCGCTTTATAAAAACTTGGTAAAAGATGCTGGTAAAAAGCACCCAGAGGCTGGTAATCAGGAAAATTTTTCAAAGCTACTGCTAAATAAGTTAATAATTGTAAGTCTAAGCCATAATAAGCATCCACTAAGTCAAAGTCTTTTTTACCTGACTTATAATCGACCACTTGTAACAGTTTCTGCTGACCTTTTTGAATACGATCTAAACGGTCGATCTTCCCTCTTATGCTTAGCAATCCTCCCGCAGCCAATGGGTATTCAAAGCCAGCCACTTGACTATTGCCCCCTGTGCCAAAGACTAATTCTGAGGCTAAGGGTTGGTAATGAGTCAAATTGTTTTGTTCTTGCATTAATTGGACAAAATAAAACAGGCGTTGATTTAATAGATGATGAATCGCCTGCATCCGCGGATGTTTGCTGAGCACTTGGTAATTAGGATCTTGGTTTAAAGCGTCAATCACTCCACCTAATAAGTCCTTAACTTCTTCTTCTGACAAGTCAGCTAAAGATTTCCCTTGGGCTTGTACCAATTGATTGAACTGGTCTAAGGCCTGGTGGAAGTAGTCACCTGAAAGCGCAGCATCCAGTTCAAAACGTTCTCTTTCCTTCAATCGTAATCCATAGCGTAAAAAGTGGGAATAAGGGTCAGCAAAAAATTGTTCAATCCGAGACACCGATAGTGATAAGTTGCGACCGAAGAGTGCTAAGGCTAAATCGCTATCAATCTTATCCGGTAGGTCATTAAAATAAAAGGTTTGAATAATTAAGTCGACGATGCCACTTGCTTTAAGGCTTGCTTTGTTTTGCCTTTCATAATCTACCATCAACTTTAATAATTCTAAGAAAGCGGGCTGAGGGCTTTTACCCTGCATAAAGTCTTGATGGATTTGATATAAAATAGGGGCCTTGTTACTGGCATACCGTCCAAAATCGGCTAGTCTTAAAGGCGTTTCTAAAGTTAGATCCCTACTATAGTCAGCTTGGTGAATCAGTTTAAGATTGGCGATGTCTGCCGCTTGTTGCAACCATGGTGAAAAGTTACGGACTTGGTCGCCTTGATGAATGGCATAGGAAATAATCAATTGATCCGTCGCTAACAGTAAGACTTGATAAGCTAATAAGTATTCCATTTGATACCCTTGATGTTCCTGATCGGATAAATATTGATGGGCTAAAAGTTCTTGATTGATAGCTTGGCGATGACTGGGGGTCAACAAACTATCCCTAGCCTGTTTAGCTGGCAAGGCTTTTTGATCCATACCAATCACAAAGGCAATTTTACAAGGTTGAACTTGAGGGGACACAATATTTGAAATCATCACTTGGTCCAAAGTAGGTGGAATGATATGATAGGTCGCTGCTGAAAGACCAGCTTCTAGGATTTCAAAGAAGGTGGCTAGGTCTAAATCTGCTTGTCCATAGATTTGGTGGTATTCATCGAGACTATTGACCAATACCTGCCAAACTTGTTCATCTTGGCGCGATTGTTCAATCTGACCCTTTTGAAGTGCTCGGTCCCTTAAATCCATAAGAGCTTGCCTGATGCCGATTGCTTCTAATTTTTGATAGAAGCTAGCGGCTAATCCATTCTGGCCTTTGCTGCTTTTTAGGGCTTTTTTATTAAATCCAAAGTGTTCAACCAGATAGGTCCTAATCCAGCTAAAAGCCTCAGCCAGTGTAAAATCATAGACCTGTCCTTCAGCTGAATGAAAAAAAACATCTTCCGTCATAAAGAGCCAGTCATAGGATAGATTAGCAAAGCGATAACCCTCATACTGATAGGCTATTAAATAATTCTCAAAGGAATAGACCAAGCGCTCTAAGTCTTGGTCAGCTAATTCAGCAAAAGCCGAATGAAACTGCCCCAGCCTTACCAAAGGAGATTTTAAAACTTCTAAAATATCAATCAGTCGCCAGTTATAGCGGTCCAGGCGAATGAGATGCTGGATAAGGGTAAAAAGTGGATGGTCGGTCATAGCCTTAGCATGGTCAAAGAAATAAGGAATTTGATTGGCCGCTAGAATCGGAGCAATCATGGATTGATAGGCTTCTAAATCTCGGGTGTAGACTTGAATGTCTTTATAACGGTAGCCTTTTTTTGTAACCAGATAATGAATGCGGTTGGAGACATACCGTAATTCACTCTGGATGGAATCAAATTGTAAAAAGCGATGGCTGTTAAAGTCCCTATCAGCTCTTTGGTGGGTAGCTGATGGCAGTAAGTCTTGTTGGGCTTTAAAGGCTTGCGCTAAGCTCAAAATCGAATCTTGGTAGTTAAAAGCCTGGTCTTTAATTTCCCAATCTGGTTCAATCGCTAGTCCCATCTGCTGAGCTAAACTGCGAATGCGGTAGTAGGTTGCATAAGGTAAGGCGGTAGTCATCAAGGCTTGATTAGCCCTTAATTCAGCGCTCTTGATGGGTAAGACAATCTTAACTTTACAAGCATGCTTAGCCAAACTTAAAAGTAATTGCATTTCCTGGCTATTAAAGTAATAGTAGTGGTCCATTACAAAGAGATACTTATTTAAATTTTGATGGTTGATATAGTCCATCAAGTCTTCCTGCTTGGCAAAATTATCAATCCGAAAATCACTCAGTGCCTTTAGAAAGGCTTGATAAAGCATTTGTAATTCTTTTTGCTTTTCTATTTCCAAATCCATCCAAGTAAAATCTTGCGCTGGCTCAACTTGCAAATCTTCCACTTGAATATTGCCTTCGATAAATTCTTTAAAAAGAACGACTAAGTCTTCGATAAAACCTTGATAGTGAGCCTGCTTTTGGTAAACCACTAAGTTTTCCCGGTATTGGCTTAAGACTTGCCGTACAATCATCGACAGACCTAAGTCACTAATCTCATGACTGGGCTTTTGATCTTTAATCAAGAACCAGTTTAAGCGTGAAAAAGAAGCCACCTGCAAATTAAAAATAGAGCTGGCTTGGTCCACTTGATGGTCACGGATTTCTTCTAAGACAAACTTTTCCATTTCAAATTTCAAGTGTTCTGGCACGATATAATAGACTTTTAAGTCAGGTGTTTCTTTCAATTGGTCCATGATGGCTTGAATAAGAAGGCTTTTTTTATTTTGACTCAAGTCGCCGGTAACAAATTGAATCGTCACGCTATCTCCTCCTTTGGGTAGAAGAACAGGCTGGATCCCTGCTCCAGCCTGTAATTATTATTTAACTTTTGCTTATTGGGCATTTAATTCCGCAATTTTGATAATTACTTCTGTCGCCTTAACCATGGATTCAACTGCCACGAATTCAAAGCGTCCGTGCATGTTTTCGCCACCGGCAAAGATATTTGGGGTTGGAATCCCCATGAAGGAAATCTTCGAACCGTCGGTTCCACCACGGATAGGCACAATGTTAACAGGAATATCTAAAGCTTCCATGGCTGCTTGGGCTAGGTCAACCGGTGTCATATCCTTTTCAATGATTTCAGCCATGTTGTAATATTGGTCTTTCATTTCCAAAGTGATAGGTGGTTCAGCATATTCTTTGTTGATGTTAGCAACGATTTCTTCCACCTTGGCTTTACGCTTTTCAAAAAGATCACGGTTGAAGTCACGAATAATTAGCACTAATTCTGCTTCATCGACCGTCCCTTCTACACTTAAGACATGATAGAAACCTTCGCGGCCAGAAGTTTGCTCTGGTACTTCTGCTTGTGGAAGATCAGACATGAAGAGATTCATAATGGTTGTGGCATTAATCATTTTGCCTTTAGCAGTTCCTGGGTGTATATTTTTACCACGAATTTTCAATACTGCTTGAGCCGCGTTAAAGGATTCATATTCTAACTCGCCAACCGGTCCGCCATCCATGGTATAAGCAAAGTCTGTCGCAAAACCTTCTGCATCAAAGTGATCTGCTCCACGTCCAATTTCTTCATCCGGACCAAAGGCTACACGGATTTTACCATGTTTGATTTCTGGATGTTGGATTAAGTACTCCATAGCGGTCACAATCTCAGCAATACCGGACTTATCATCAGCCCCTAACAGAGTAGTTCCATCAGTGGTAATGAGGGTTTGACCTTTATAAGGTGGTAGGTTAGGAAATTCACTGACCCTCATTACCCAATCTTCACTCAAGTGCAGATCTTTACCGTCGTAGTTTTCAAAGACTTGTGGCTGCACATTTTCAGAATTAAAGTCGGCTGTATCTACGTGAGCAATAAAACCAATGCTGGCTACTTCTTTATCAGTATTGGCCGGTAAAGTAGCTGTGACAAAGGCATTTTCAGGATTTAACACCACTTCTTCCATACCGATTGCTTTTAATTCATCGACCAAAAGATTTAAGAGGTCAAATTGAATGTCAGTCGATGGAATGGTGGTTGAATTCTCATCCGAGCGAGTATTAATCTTAGCGTAACGAATTAAACGTTCTTTAGTTTTTTCAAATAAGTCCATAATCATTCTCCTTTTTATTCATAAGTAAAGGGATCAGTGGAAACTGTGGAAGCAATCACTTCAAGATCCCAGCCCTTTTGTTCGATAGCTTCTTTTATTCTAGCCACTTCGACCTCAATAAATAAATGCTCAATATAATGACTGGCATCAATAGTCATAAAGGGCTTTTCATATAGATCATGCCCTGTATGGAAGCTGATATCTCCGGTAATAAAGACATCGGCTTGGACCTTTTCGACCTGGTCCATAAAGCTAGCTCCGGCTCCGCCTACAATAGCAACTCGTTGATAAGTGGCTTGCGGGACTTTTTCAATCACTGTTAAAGCAGGTCGTTTGAAGACTTGCTTGACATAGGCAAAAAGTTCATGGCGCGTTAGAGCTCGAGGCAAGTTGCCTATCCGGCCAATCGCTACCTGTCCTTCTTCTAGATCGATTAAGGGTTTAATATCAGTTAACTTCATAGCTTGAGCCAAAATATCATTCATGCCACCAGGGGCGGCGTCATAATTGGTGTGCATGGCAAAGACATTGATACCTGCTTGAATGGCTCTTTGATACATTTTTATCTGGGGCTTAGACTGGTCGAAACGCTCGATTGCTTTGAAGAGGGGCGGATGGTGTAAAATCAAGCTATCTACATCTTCTTCAATAGCCTCTTCAACCACTTGTGGTCGCATATCCAAAGCGACCATCACCTTTTTAATCGCTTGTTCAGGATGGCCAAAGTGTAAGCCGACCTTATCCCACTCTTCGGCATAAGCCGCAGGATATTTTTGATCGAGATAAGCCATTAACTCTTTAAAAAAGAGCTTTGTCATAGTCTACCACCTCCTCTATTTTATCTATTTCGGCTTGAATAATGTCTACCTTATTTTTGCGGTCTTGGGCCATTTGCTCATATTCTACTCCATGAAACAACTGATTAAGAATAAAATGGTGGTGGTTTAATTCATTATGCCAGTAATCTTCAAAGATTGGCCCCCTTTGAGTCAAATGTATGGGACCAAACATGATTTCTTTATCAGTGTAAATTGCTTTTTCTGCTTGCTTTTGAGCAACCATTACTTCATAAAATTGCCCCTTTTCATCAATAAAGCATTCGTTAAGAATATGGTAATAATGATCTTGTAACCAGGCTCTGACTTTGGCAACTGCTGTGTTAGCTTGTAAGACTAAGAGTTTTGGTAATTTTCCTGCATGATAACCTGCTTCTAAGATGGAGACAATCAAACCACCTCCCATACCACAGATAGCTGCTGTATTAATGGCATCACTGGCTTCAACTGCCGCAAAGCCATCGCCAAGACGGACGATGATTTTATCTTGCAATTGACTTTCATTGACTTGTTTCACAGCCGATAAATAAGGTCCTTCCACTACCTCACCTGCCACTGCAAATTCTATCTGTTTGTTTTTAAGTAAATTACATGGTAAATAAGCGTGATCACTACCGATATCTGCCAACCGAATCGGCGCTTGACCATATTGAACGATATATTGCGCAACTTTTTCCAGTCGTTGAGATAGTCTTTCGATATTCATCCGATACTCCCTTTCATAAGTCTATTATATACTAGAAAAGCATTTTTGAGACTACCTATTTTTTATCTGTAGATGATTTTGGCTAAATCATTATAGTTATCGACCACATAATTGGCCGGTAAGTGGGACTGTTTGTTTTCATTCAAATGATTAAACCAAACACAATCAAGCCCTGCGTTTAAGGCGCCTTGAATATCAGCACTCAAGGAGTCGCCAATAACGAGTGTCCTTTTAGAATTGAATTCTCTTATATTTTCAGCGACATAATCGAAAAAGCCTTTAGAAGGCTTCACATGACCAATCTCTTCTGAAATAAAAATTGCTTCAAAATAAGGATTCAACTTTGCATGTTCTAAGCGCGCCCTTTGAATAGCAGAAATACCGTTGGAAATGGCAAACAGACGCTTACCCTCCTTAAGACAAGAATCGAGGAAGCTTCTTGCACCTTCAATTAGCTGGGCTTGTCTGCCTATACACTTTTGATAGGCTTGAGCCAATTCTACCCCATCTCGCTGATGACCAAAGTGATCAAATAATAAGGCAAAACGACTAGAAATTAATGTTTGCCGATCAATTAACCCTAACTCTAACTTGTCCCATAAAGAATGATTGAGCAAAACATAGTAGTCAATAAAACGAGGAATAGCTTGCTGGGGAACCCCTTCTTGGCTTAAGAATTCAAGTAAGGCTTGGTCTTGGGCTTGATTAAAATTAAATAAGGTGTTATCTAAATCAAATAATAATAATTGATAAGTCAATTGATCCTTCCTTCCATTCTTAAAGTCACTATTATGCGCTTATTATAAACCAATTTGTCGATAATATATAGCTTACTTAAGTAAATATTTAATAAATTTTTATTATTCAGCTAGACGCACTCAATCATAAAAAAAGCCGGAAAGCTATTAAAGCTTCCGGGTCATCTGTTTAAAGTTCCTTTTTTAAAAGTCAACTTGATCAGGGTCGCTTTGTGTTTTCACCCCCTCTAATTGATCCAACTTTTTGCGGTCTTCTGCTTCTAGCTCAAAATCAAAAATGTCTAGGTTCGATTCAATATTAGCCGGTGTTTTTGATTTGGGTAAGGGCAGAAAGCCTTTATCAAGCGACCATCTTAGGGCAACTTGCGCAACACTTTTCTTATATTTTTTTGCTATTTCTTCGACTGGCACTTGCTCAAAAAGACTACCACTTCCTAGCGGACTATAGGCTTCTAGAACCATATCATGTTGTTGGCAAAAATTAACTAAATTCTCTTGCGTAGTTCCCGGAGCGAGTAAGACTTGGTTAACCATGGGCTTTATCTTGACAGAGGCTAGTAAAGCAGCTAAGTGATGAACCATGAAATTGGACACCCCAATGGCTTTTAGTTTTCCATCTTGATATAATTCTTCCATCAACTGCCAAACTTCTTGATTAGCTTGCATCCATGCCTTGTCCTTACGTAAGTGAACGGGATTAGGCCAGTGAATTAACAAAAGGTCTAAATAATCTACTTGCAACTTTTGCATGGATTCTTCCACCGCTTGTTTGGCTAGACTGTAGGAATGCTTGTCATTCCAAATTTTAGTAGTTAGAAAGATCTCTTCACGTGGAATACCTGAATCTTTAATGGCTCGACCGACACTGGCTTCATTGCCATAGACTTGAGCAGTATCAATGTGACGATAGCCTACCTTTAAGGCATGAAGGACACTTTGATAGGCTTCTTCACCTTCTTTTAACTTCCAAGTACCAAAACCAATTTTAGGAATCTTGACACCGTTCTTTAATAAATAACTTTCCATTAATCTTCCCCCTTTTGCCTACCTTAAGTATAAAACGATTAAAGCGCTTTCGCAAGTAAAGGCTTAAACACGAAAAACTCCTTCCGCTCATTTAAGCGTATGAAGGAGTTTTTCTTGTCTTATTCTATTCGATAAAGTCTTTTAATTGTTTAGACCGACTAGGATGGCGTAATTTTCTCAAAGCTTTAGCTTCGATTTGACGAATACGCTCACGCGTTACACCAAAAACCTTACCGACTTGTTCAAGGGTGCGAATATTGCCATCATCCAAGCCGAAGCGTAAGCGTAGAACATTTTCTTCACGGTCAGTTAAGGTATCCAACACATCCTCTAACTGTTCCCTTAAGAGGGCTGAAGCCGTATGATCTTCTGGACTTAAGGCGCCTTCGTCTTCAATAAAATCACCTAAGTGCGAATCGTCCTCTTCACCAATGGGGGTTTCCAAGGAGACCGGTTCTTGAGCAATTTTTAAGATATCACGTACTTTTTCAGTTGGTAAATCCATTTCTGCTCCGATTTCTTCAGGCGTCGGTTCTCTACCCAGGTCTTGTAACAATTGTCTTTGGACTCTTACTAATTTGTTGATGGTTTCCACCATATGAACCGGGATACGAATGGTTCGCGCCTGGTCGGCAATGGCTCGTGTGATGGCTTGACGAATCCACCAAGTAGCGTAAGTTGAGAATTTGAACCCTTTAGTATGGTCAAACTTTTCAACCGCCTTCATCAAGCCCATATTCCCTTCTTGAATGAGGTCTAAGAAGGACATACCACGACCCACATAACGCTTAGCAATCGATACTACTAAACGAAGGTTGGCTTCAGCCAGTTCTTGCTTAGCTAATTCATCGCCTTCTAAGATACGCTTGGCCAATTCGACCTCTTCATCTGCATTTAATAGATCGACACGACCAATTTCTTTTAAATACATACGAACAGGATCTGCTACCTTTATTTTTGAAGCGGCTGCTTTTTGGGCGGCTGTTAGGACTTCTTCTGGTTTAACGTCTTCTGCTCTAACCATTTGTTGCTTGGTTGGTCCACCATCATCACCTACTACCGCAATCCCTTGGTCTTCCACCTTTTGAATGAGCTTATCAATGCCATTGGCATCTAATTTATATGGAATGGCTAATTGATTGCTCAAGTCATCATAGTGAACTTGACCGAGAATTTTCTTTTCTTTTATCAGCTTTTCAGTGGCCTGGTCTAAAGTCAGCTTTAATTCATTTTTACTTGCTTTATTGTCTTTCTTTTCTTTTGCCATAAAGTAAGCCCCCTATTCTTTTGTCTTTAATTTTCTTTGCAACACCATTAAGCGATTAATCACCTCGGTTGCCTTATTGGCTTCTTGCTGTTGGTGATATTGTTTAAATTGGGTCTTTAATTCTTCTATTTCTTGTTCTAAAAAGGCGATTTGGATGGTATTTAAACAGTCGGTCATCGCTTGATCTTGATAACCAATCGGTTCAAAATCCCACATTACATTCGTTAAAAGACTATTGACTTGAACCTCTTCAATATTACCAACTATTCCTGTTAAAGGCAATTTGTTGCCTTGATAATAGTAATCCGTCAAGGCTAGAAAGGCCTTTTGTGAAAAGTCATGGTAGAGAAATGGCAGCTCATTTAATTTTTCTAAATAATTCCAAGCCTCTTGATAGTACATTAAAAAGCCTAACCATAATTTTTCACTTTGAAAGGCTTTAAAAGAATCTACTTTTAAGGCCTGCTGATCACTTTGTAATTGCGGAGGTGGTTGATGATGGTTGATAGCTGGTTGCTTTTTAGCAGTCTTTCTTTGACCTCCACTCAAGCGCAACATTCGCTCTTGCAAGAAGCTTTCTGCTATTTGAAATTCTTCAGCAAGCTCCACCAGATACAATTGTTTCTCGACGGGTGATTGGATTTTGTTTAAATCAACTAATAAACGGTCGATATATTCCGCCACAGCAGCTTTATCATCCATTTGAAAGAATTGCTTGTGATAATTTTTGAAAAAATTAAAGGAAGTTTGTGCTTGGTTTAAAAGTGTTTGGAAGGATTCTTTTCCCCTGGCTTTCAACCACTCATCAGGGTCCATCCCTCTAGGTAAAAGGATTGATTTAAATTGGGCTTTGGGAAAATCTTTTCCCAATTCAAAGGCTTTAGCTGTAGCTTTTTGCCCTGCTTCATCGCCATCAAATACAAAGAGAATTTCATTGGCTAATTTGGTCAAATAAGACAAGTGATCATGGGTCAAGCTAGTCCCCATGGTAGCTACTGCCTGTTCGAATCCTGCTTCGTAAAGTGCAATCACATCCATAAAACCTTCACAAACTATAATTTGTTTTAACTTGCGAATGGCTGGTCGTGCCAAATCAAGATTATAAACCAGCTGACTCTTATGAAAAATAGTGGTTTCAGGCGAGTTAACATACTTACTCTTGCGAGAGTCCCCTGCTTGATAGAGGCGTCCAGAAAAGGCTAAAACCTTTCCTTGATTCGATCTCAAAGGGAAGATAATCCGTCCACGAAAGCGGTCGATAATGGCTGGACTATTTTCAGCTTGGTAAAAAATACCCGAAGTCAGTAATTCTTCTTCAGTGAAAGACTGATCCTTTAAATAAGTCCATAAGAGCTCAGAATTATCAGGCGCTAACCCTAAAGCAAAGGCATCAATCGTTTCCTTCTTTAAGCCACGATCGCTTAAATAAGCATAAGCTTGATTACCATTTTCTGTAGCAGTTAAAAAGTAATGATAGAATTGACTAGCTTTTTCATAGATCGCATACAATTGTTTATCTTGATGAGGAATTGGACTATAATCATCTTCAGCTAATAAACTTGAATCCAAAGGGTAGTCTGCAAACTCTGCCACCTTAATAACCGCTTGTTTAAAGGGTAGCGATTCAATTTCCTGGATAAAACCAAAGACATTGCCCGCTCTACCACAAGAGAAGCATTTGAAGATTTGCTTTTCGGTATGAATGGAAAAGGATGGGTTATTGTCTTCATGAAAAGGGCAAGAGGCAGAGTAGCCTGGACCCCTTTTAGTCAGTTGCACATATTGACTGACAACGTCTTCGATTTTAACCGACTGCCTGATAGCATCAATCACCTCATTCGGTATATAGGCCATGGCCTGCCTCCTCTAATAAAATTTCAAGCTTGTTTTAAACAGCTTTAGTAATTGGCTTTTTAGCTTTCCACAGTAGGAAGGCACCCATCATAAATTGAATCACAATTACAAACAAGCCTTTGAGCGAATCACCCGTTAGTTGGGTAATAATTCCCAGAATGGTGGTACCTAAAACTGATGAAAATTTACCGAAAATATTATAAATACCAAAAAGCTGGTTGTTTTTCTCCAGTGGAATAATAGAACCAAAATAAGAACGACTAAGAGATTGAATCCCACCTTGAGCTGAACCTACTAAGATAGCGATGATCATAAAATCCACAAAAGAGGATAAGGATAGGGCCATTAAACAAATTAGAATGTAGGTCCCAATACCTGTAAAAAGCATAGTGCGCCTTCCCCAGCGTTTGGCTAAGATGCCATAAATAATCGAGCACGGAAAGGCAACGATTTGAACCACTAACAACATCAATATTAACTGAGTAGCTGTTAAACCCTGGTCACTTCCGATGGAGGTAGCCATTTTGATAATCGTTCCTACCCCGTCTATGTAGAAGAAATAGCCGATTAAGAAATAAACAATCACCTTGTCTTTGGTTAGTTCCGTTAGAGTTTCTTTGAGAGAAGCTAAAGTTGAAGCGATAATATGGGGCTGCTTTGGTTGGTCCATATAGACCTGGTCGACATTTTTCCAATAAGGAATGGTAAAAACAAACCACCAAACAGCCGTTAAAAGAAAACCGATATTAACCACTACACCCTCTTTTAACCCACCTGAAAATTGTAAAAGCATAAAAATTAAGAAAGGAATCACACTTCCGATATAACCAAAACCAAAACCGGCTGAGGACACTAAGTCCAAACGGTCGCGACTGGTGACATCCATCAAGGAAGCATCATAAAAAATATTAGCAGTCGAAAAACCGACAGCTGAAAAGCCATAAAGTACCAATAGCCACTGCCAAGAAACTTGACCAATCAAAATCATCGATAGCACTGAGAAAACACCTAAGAGCGTAGCAGTGGTAAATAATTTTTTACGGTAACCAGGAAAATCTGCTAAAGTCCCTAAAAAAGGAGCCATCATAGCGACAGCGATCGTCCCGATAGCATTGGTATAACCAAGATAGGCTGTTGAATTAGCATCAGAGACCCCCGCATTGGTGGCAATACTCTTATAAAATATAGGGAATAAAGCGGTGGTGATCATTAAAGAATAGGCAGAATTGGCCCAGTCTTGTAGAATCCAAGAAAATTCCTTCTTGGTATAAGTAGAACATAGCTTTTTCACTTTATTGACTCCTATTCATCCATTAATAAACTTTCAAACAAGTCTAAAATATCTTCGCGACCTTCTCCGGTTACCGATGAAAAAGTGAAAAGCGCATCGGTTGTTGGTAAATTTAAACTTTTCTTATAGAGGGATAAATGTTTATTCCATTGGCTTTTTTTGATTTTGTCCGCCTTGGTCAAACAAATGGCAAAAGGAATGTCTAATTCTTCGGCAAATTGATACATTGCTTTGTCTAATTGAGTGGGCTCGTGACGAATATCCATCAAGAGGATTAATAAACGAAGATTTCTTCTTTGCCGTAGAAAATTCAAATTCATCTTGGCCCAATTTTTACGATTTAGCTTGGAGACCCGAGCGTATCCATAACCTGGCACATCCACGACACGAAAAGCAGCGTCGTTTACCGAATAAAAGTTTAAAGTTTGGGTCTTACCAGGCTGTCCAGAGGTCCGGGCCAACTTATTACGTTGGAGGACCTTGTTAATAAAACTGGATTTGCCAACATTTGACCGCCCGGCAAGGGCAATCTCAGGCACTTCATCTTGTGGCGCTTGGGACTCTTGAACAGCTGAAATTACAAATTTTGCTTCTTTAATGTGCATTCGTCTACCCCATTTTTTATTTGCTTATCTTGCGATTACTCTTATTATAATAAGTGGCGCGACTTTTGCCCAATACCGTGTCTTTTGTGACCTTGATGCGTGAAACATCTTCTCTTTGTGGTACTTCAAACATAATATCTAACATAGTGTTTTCTAAGATTGACCTTAAACCACGCGCTCCAGTGTCGCGAATAATAGCCTGGTGAGCAATTTCTTCCAAGGCCGCTTCTTCAAACTCTAGTTTGACATCTTCCATTTCTAAAAGACGTTGGTATTGTTTAACCAAAGCGTTCTTAGGTTGGGTTAAGATACTGATTAAATCTTCTTGTGATAATTGATCCAAGACCGTTAAGATGGGCAATCGTCCAATGAATTCGGGAATTAAGCCGAATTTAAGCAAGTCTTCTGAACTGGCTAATTGCATGATATTCTCATCACTATGTTGTCGGTGAGTATCCGTACCAAAACCAATTACTTTAGAGCCTAAACGTTCTTTAATCGTAGTTTCAATGCCAGCAAAGGCTCCACCTACAATAAAGAGAATTTGCGAGGTGTCGATTTGAATATAATCTTGGTTAGGGTGCTTACGCCCTCCCTTAGGTGGGATATTGGCTACCGTTCCTTCTAAAATTTTAAGTAGAGCTTGTTGGACACCTTCACCTGAAACATCACGGGTAATCGAGGTGTTTTCAGATTTTCGTGCAATCTTATCGATTTCATCCACATAAATAATCCCTTTTTGAGCACGTTCAATATCATAATCAGCAGCTTGTACTAATTTCAGTAAGATATTTTCAACGTCTTCCCCCACATAGCCTGCTTCGGTTAGGGTGGTAGCGTCCGCTATGGCAAAAGGAACATTTATAATGCGAGCCAAGCTCTGGGCTAAGTAGGTTTTACCCGAACCGGTCGGACCGATAATACAGATATTAGACTTTTGCAATTCGACATCATCGTCATCAAGGGCTTTAAAGTTGATGCGCTTATAATGATTATAAACTGCCACGGCTAAAGATTTCTTAGCTTGATCTTGGCCAATCACATATTGGTTTAGTTGATCAACAATCTCTTGCGGTTTTAACACTTTAACTGGTTCTTGCTCTTTTTCAAAGCGCATCTCTTCTTGAATGATTGATTGGCATAAATCAACACATTCGTTACAGATGAAAACATCTGGTCCAGCAATAATCTTATCGACTTCATCTTGTGATTTACCACAAAACGAGCAGTAATAATCATTGATATTTGTAGTCTTTCCCATGTTTCCTCCTTTTTGGTCTTACTTACTTAAATAAGACTAAAAAGGGACGCAAAAGTCACTTTAAAATCAGACTGTTGCGATCCCTCTTTTGTTATTTCTTCTATTTTAGTATCCTATTTTTCTTCAACAGAGTCAACAATTAAGCTCATGGCTTTCTTCAAGCGAATATCAGACTTCAACATATCTTCAGTCACATATTGTTTCACTTGATCAGTTGGCATTCCGTATTGACTGGCTAATAATTCAATTTCCTTATTAACTTCTTCTTCATTGACATCAATCTTTTCTTTTGCAACGATTGCTTCTAAGACTAAGTTCGTTTTAGTTCTTAGGTCTGCTTCTTCTGCAAACTGTTCATGGAGATCTTCACGAGTGCTACCAGAAATTTGGTAATAGAGATCTTCGTTAATTCCTTGACGCTTCAAGTTGTTTAAGAAGTGATCCATTTGACGGTGGATTTCTTCGTGAACCATTGCTTCAGGCATTTCGACGATTTCAGCATTTTCAACCGCTTGACGTAATGCTAAATCTTCAATGACCTCTTTAGCTTGCTTTTCTTTTTCTTCTTCTAATTGAACACGTACTTTATTACGCAATTCGTCCAAGCTTTCTACTTCGTCATCTGCATCTTTAGCAAATTCATCATCGAATTCTGGTAATTCTTTTGCTTTTACCTCGTGAACACGCACTTTGAACATAGCGTCTTGACCAGCCAGTTCCTCCGCATGGTATTCTTCAGGAAAAGTAACTTTAACTTCTACATCATCACCAGGTTTAGCACCTACTAGTTGATCTTCAAAGCCAGGAATGAATGAATTGGAACCTAATTCTAAGGAATGGTTTTCACCTTTACCCCCTTCGAATGGTTCCCCGTCGCGGAAACCTTCATAGTCGATTACGACAGTATCGCCTTCAACCGCTGCATCCTCTTTAACAACTAATTCTGCTAATTGTTGACGCTTTTCTTCTAAGCGCTTTTCTACATCTTCATCGCTTACCTGGCGGTCTTGTTTTTCTACTGTTAAGCCCTTGTATTCACCTAATTTAACTTCTGGTTTTAAGGTAACTTTGGCAGTTATAACCCATGGCTTCCCTTTTTCCATTGATTCAATATCAATTTCAGGTTGAGTAACCGCTTCAATCTCTGCTTCTTCCACAGCTTGTTGATAGGCGCCTGGGATTAATTGGTTTAATACTTCTTCATATAATGAAGCTTCACCATAAACATTGTTGAAGATTTGACGTGGTACTTTCCCTTTACGAAATCCAGGTACAGAGATATTTTTACGTACTTTATTGTAAGCTTTATCTAAGCCTTTGTTGATATCTTCTACTGGAATTTCAAATGTTAAAACTCCTTCATTGATAGAGCTTTTTTCAAATTTAGTTGTCATAATTATTCTTCCTCCAAGACTAGTATATAATTTACATACCCATACATTTTAACGAAATTCCTTGCTTTTGTAAACACCAAATCAATATTACCAATAAAGTCTAATAAAATTCATTTTTTGTTGTTAGACTAGGTCTTAGAATAAGTCTGAATTGAAACTAGGTATCTGACTAAAAATTCGCTATAATAAAACTTATTGAGGAGTGAGTCCATGTTTAATTATCCTGCAGGACAAGGTCCGCGTTTTAAATTTAAAAGGAAAGAAATAACATCCAAACAAAAAACACAATACGGTAGTCGAGGGATGTCCTTTGAAGAAATGATCAATCAGAGTAATGCTTATTATTTAAACCGGCAACTGGCGGTCATTCATAAAAAGCCAACACCAGTGCAGATTGTCAAAGTCGATTACCCCAAACGATCAGCCGCCCGTATTACTGAAGCCTATTTTCGTCAGGCCTCTACCACTGACTATAATGGTGTCTATCTGGGCAGGTATATTGACTTTGAGACTAAGGAAACGCGTAACAAGACCTCTTTCCCTTTATCCAATTTACATGACCATCAAATCGAACATATGAAGCTTTGCTTCCAGCAAGGAGGCATCGTCTTTTTGTTGATCTACTTTAGGGTACACGATGCAATCTATCTGATTCCCTATCCCCTGCTTGAAAATTTCTTGCAAAAAAACAAAAAGCAAAGCATCCCTTATAGTTTTATTCAAGCCCATGCTTATGCTTGTCCCCAAGGCAAATTTCCTATTTCAGTCGATTATTTAAGTGCCTTGGATGCCTACTTAGAAGAAGCCAAATAAAAAGTCTCTAATAGAAACGAGGAATAAATATGGTGACAGGAAGTCGCGTAGAAAGAAAAAAATATCATCAACAACATCCCCCTAAGAGATCAAAAACAAATTTCATGACCTGGTTCAAGCGCATTGTCATAATAGGCCTGTCTTTAGGTCTACTTACTTTAATAGCTGGTGCTGGTCTCTTTACTTATTATGCCATGTCAGCCCCTGAGATTGACCAAGACGATTTAACTGGTCAAGTCTCTTCTAAAGTCTTTGATAATAGAGGTAATTTGGTCAAAACCCTAGGTGGTAAGAACCGCGATCTAATGACAGCCGATCAAGTCCCTGAAGTCTTAAAACAAGCGGTCTTAGCCATTGAAGATGCGCGCTTTATGGAACACAAAGGAGTTGACCCTATCCGAATTGTAGGGGCGGCCATAGCCAACCTTAGAGCGGGTGACATTCGCCAAGGTGGTTCTACCATTACTCAACAGTTGGTCAAATTATCGGTTTTTTCCACTAAATTTGAAGATCAAACCTTAGAAAGAAAGGCCCAAGAAGCATGGTTGTCCTTGAAGTTGGAGCAAGAATATTCCAAAGAAGAAATCCTCTCTCTCTATCTCAATAAATTGTTTTATTCTAACAATGTTTATGGGGCTAAAACAGCTGCTCGGTCTTTCTTTGATAAAGACTTAAAAGATCTGACTCTAGCAGAAGCTGCTCTTTTGGCTGGATTACCGCAAGCCCCTACGCAGTATGATCCCTATCTTTATCCTGAAGTCGCCCAAGAGCGTCGGGATACCGTCTTACAGGTCATGCTCAAACGTCAAATGATTAGTCAAGCTCAATATGATGAAGCTGTGGCTATTCCAGTGACTTCCATGCTGTCTCCTTTAAATGATGACACCCTTAGTGAAATGGACTTAATAGTCGATGCCTATATCGATGTCGTCGCTCAAGAAGTTCAAGATAAAATGAACTTAAATGTCTATACGGATGGTCTAGAAATTTACACCAATCTCGATATAGACGCTCAAAAATATCTCTATCAAACGGTTCAAGATGCTAATGGCAATCTCTTCCCTAATGATGAAATGCAAACAGCTGTTTCTATCATCAATGTCGATAATGGACAGCTCACCGCCCTATCCGGTGGACGTAACCAAGAAGTGGCTATGGGACTTAACCGCACAGCCACCCTTAACCGCAGTATCGGTTCCACTATGAAACCGTTAGCCGATTATGGACCAGCGATTGAATACCTCAATTATTCAACTGGCCAAACGGTCGTTGATGAACCTTACACTTATACCTCGGGGGATGAAATTTATAATTATGATAGAGACTACAAGGGAAAACAAACACTTAGAGAAGCCTTAGTAGGTTCACGTAATATTCCGGCCTTGAAACTCTTACAAGAAGTGGGCTTAGACAAGTCTTATTCCTTCCTACAAAAGATGGATATAAATATTAAGAACAATAACCAACGCGAATTAGTCGAATCCAATGCCATTGGGGGTGAAATGACGCCCATTCAATTATCGGCTGCCTATGCGACTATTGCTAATTATGGTAACTATCATAAACCCTATACCGTTAACAAAGTCGTTACTCAAGCAGGAACCATTCAAGAATTTCAAGCGGAAAGTCGTCAAGCTATGAAAGACTCTACTGCTTATATGTTAGTGGATATCTTAAAGGGTGTTCCTGGAACCTTTGCTGAAAAAGCGGGCGTCAATGGTCTCTACCATGCTGGTAAGACCGGAACAACCAACTATTCCGACCAACAAAGAACGGAAATTGGCATTGATCCACAAAGTTTTGCTGCACCCGATGCTTGGTATGCTGGTTTTACTCCGCAATATGCCATTGCCACTTGGGTGGGCTATGATGATCCTTATAAGGCTGGTAATCAATTGAGCTATCAGGATTCACTTATTCCACAGCTGATTTACAGCCAGATGATTCAATATCTGATGCAAGAAGTCCCGATAGCTGATTGGCAAAAACCAGACTCGGTCGAAGTAGCTGAAATTGAAAAATATACCCAGCCACTGCAAAAACCAAGTCCCCAAACACCTGCCAATATGCGGTCAAATGAACTCTTTGTAAAAGGTAGTCAACCGACCCAGATTTCACCTGTTTATAAAGTATTAGCTTCACCAAGTGGTTTCGATGCGGAATACAATGAAGAGACTGAAGAAATTGAAGCCAAGTGGGAACCATTAACCATTCAAGCTAGCTTTGAGTTAAGACTGAATGGTGAAATCGTCTATTCAGGAACAGATACTGAATTTAAAGTTCCAGCACCTGCTCCTGGCTATTATGAATTAGGCTTACGCATTGTCGATGGCCATTCTGCCTCTGATCAATTAATTATTACCTTTGATTTATCTGTCGAAGAAACGACTACTAGTGAAGAAACTACCTTAGAAATTAGCGAAACGACTCTGGCTCCAGATCCTAATCCATCTGATTCAGAAGACAAACTGAATACTGTCGAAAGTATTGGCGGACCTTAGAAATTTAGGCTCCTATTCAAAAGCTTCATCCTCCCTATATAGGAAGATGAAGCTTTTATTTGTACAAAATAAAGCCTAGCTGTTCGATAAATCTCACCGATCAGCTAGGCGGGTTCTTTAGTCCTTGTTATGCCATTTTAAAATGGGTATTTTAAATTTGGATGTTTGATTGGGTTTTTCTGATTGAATACTTTGATTACGGTGGTTGTATTGCTTGCTTGCCACTATAGCCTCATCTACAGTATGAATGTTTTGTTCTTGCCAATTCAGCAGTATGCGGTCAATATACTTTAGATTAAAGACTTGACGAATAGCCGCTTCTTTAAGTGCTTGATAGACTAGATCTGGCTGATAACCATCCTTTTGAATCCATTGGTAGAGCGTTTCTAATTCTACACTTGAAAGTGAACGGCCGAATGCTTCTTCAAAGACTTGAATCAATTGTCCAGCCTTAACTTTCTGGTCAGCTTGAACTTGTTTATTGGACAGAGCTTCTGTCTGACTTGTTTTTTGGTCAGCCACTAATTGATCTAACTTATCAAACAAGGGACGCAAGGTATAATGGTCCGTTTGTTTACCCTCTTCATCTGGTACTAATTCAATATTAAGATAGTTCTTATCTAACAAGGAATTGAGTGTTTCGTAGAGAAGGTCACTCTCCCAAGCAAATTGATTGGATAAGTTTATAATAGTATCTGCAGATTGGGACTGATTAATTTGCTTCAAGAGATAAGTAATAAATAAAAATTCATTTGAATTAAGGCCTAGTTGACCAAAGTGATCAATCAAAAGATTCGGTACCATGGTGTAACCCGTTTTCATCCAATCATAAACTGAGTTTGCCATTGGTCCAACTCCTTACTTTTTATGGGTAGAGACGGTTTAACAAACGTGGGAATGGTGATGTTTCACGGATATGTTCAATACCAGAAATCCAAGCAACAGCTCTTTCAAGACCTAAACCAAAACCAGAACAGGGCACATTACCATATTTTCTTAGATCGAGATACCAGGCATAAACGGCTGGATCTAAATTAAAGGCCTTAATATTCTCTGCTAAAGTCTCATAATCGTCGATCCTTTGTGAACCACCAATAATCTCGCCATAACCTTCTGGCGCTATCATATCGGCACATAAAACGGTTTCTGGGTTGTCAGGATTGACTTTCATATAGAAAGGTTTGATAGAGCGTGGCCAGTTGACAATGAAGACTGGTTGTTCATGTTGGTTAGCAATAAAAGTCTCGTGTGGTGAACCGAAATCATCGCCCCACTCAATATCATCAAAACCATTATCTTTTAATAATTGAACGGCCTCAGTGTATTCAATACGTGGATAAGGAACTTGAGTATACTTTTCAAGCACATCAATATCACGCCCTAGTGTTTCCAAGGCCATGCTGCAGTTGTCAATCGTATTACGTACCAAGTAAGCCACATATTCTTCTTGGACTTTTAAGCTTTGTTCGTGGTCGGTAAAGGCCATTTCAGGCTCCATCATCCAGAACTCAATCAAGTGACGGCGAGTTTTAGATTTTTCCGCTCTAAAAGTTGGTCCGAATGAGAAGACTTTACCAAAGGACATAGCGGCTGCTTCCATATATAATTGACCAGATTGAGAAAGATAAGCATCTTCTTCAAAATACTTAGTGTGGAACAGTTCGGTGGTTCCTTCCGGTGCTGACCCAGTTAGAACGGGTGGGTCAATCTTAATGAAGCCACGGTCATTATAGAATTCATAAGTTGCACGGATAATTTCGTTACGAATTTGCATAATGGCATGCTGGCGACTAGAACGCAACCATAAATGACGGTGATCCATTAAAAAGTCTGTCCCGTGTTCTTTAGGTGTAATTGGATAGTCATGACTTTCGCCGATCACTTCCACTGAATGAACTAAAAGTTCATAGCCTAAAGCAGAACGGTCGTCAGCTTGAACAGTTCCGATTAGTTTTAGACTTGATTCCTGCCCCAAGCTCTTAACAGTATCAAATACTTCATCTCCCACTTCAGCTTTTAAGACGATTCCTTGGAAGTAAGTCTTGCCGTCACGTAGTTGTAAAAAGGCAATTTTACCGGAAGAGCGTTTGTTTGTTAACCAAGCGTTAATTTGTACTTTTTGGTTTAAGTGTGATGCCGCTTGGTTCATTGTGATAGTTTCCATTTTTTTCCTCCTACTTATATGTTTGATATGGTTTGAATCCACTTGCCGGTCTTGGCAGAGAGTAGAAAATAAGTGATGGTGTTGTTGTCATTCTTTAAAGTCATTTCCCAGACAGGTTCCGATTGATAAAGACCTAAGCGAGCTTGCATAATCTTTGGCTCTTCAATTTGGCTAGCTGTCACGGATTTTGCTTCTTCTTCAGTAAATAATTCGTTCACTGAATAGTAATGAATGTCTCCACCTTCTCGTTCAATAATAGCATAGTGTTGCTGATTATTCTCGTCAAAAAAATCAAGAGCAAAGGTTGCTTGATCAATGGTGGTCCAATAAAAATTATTAACCTTTTCTACCGCATAATCATATGTCACTAAAGCGATTGCTTCTTCTTGAGCCAAGTTATAAGCTGTCTGACTTTTCATAAAAACAGCTAATAAGGCTATCATGATTGACAAGGTGATGAATGTCAAGATTGAAACTGTCCGTTTACTCATAAGTTTCTATGCTTCCCCTCTAAAATATTCTATTCCTTATTGTAAATTAAATTCTACCAGATGTTCAAGCTTCTGTCTGATTTCTTTAGAATAATATTTGGTAAAGACACGATCGTCTAACAAACAGAAATTTTGACAGTTAAAGTGGCGGTCTAAATAGTCGAAAGCAATGGCAAAATCGACTAGCATTCGATCGATTAATAAGTGATCAAAGATTAGTTCGAACGGCAGATTCAAGTGGTCTGCTAATGCTAAAATATAAGCATCTTCTAACGATCTAAAAGGTAAGCGTAGCCAGAATATATGGCAAGGTCGCTTATCTAACAGCCAGTTTTCATTTAAGAGCGACTGCCATTGAATGACTAAAATGGTATCACAATCATCCATAGCCAACCGTCTGATTTTATTTAAGGATCCAGATACATGTTGACCCAACAATCGAACTTGTTCTTGATCTTTTAACTTGCCTTTTATTTGGCGATAAACATCAATAGCTTGCTGGCGATTGTTTACAATAATCAGACTTAAGGGTGGCAGCTGATCAGCTTCAATGCTTTCAAGCAAGTTTTCACCGATTAAGCGACCTTGCTCTTGATTTCTTTGAGAATCTTGACTTTTTTTAGCAATCCAATCGAATGGTACGTCAATGACTAACTTTTCCATTGGTTGTGGTAATTGCAAGTAGTTGTATAGATCGAGTCCTAACTGATAATAACTCCCGCTATTTAAGCGAAAATGCAGATCCCCTGGACTAAAGAGTAGGACTTGTTGAAAGCTTTCAAAGGCATGTTGATATTCTTGAACTAAACGAATGGGTTTCCATGTCAGTTGGAATTGATAATAACGATCTTCTATTTGGCTGACACGAATAGTTAAATAACCTTCGGACTGACTAATTTTAGCTTGAAAGTTGTCTAAATTATTTAAAAAGGCCTGTAGGTGCAGCATTTTTATCTTAAGATGATGTGGCTTGCTTGCTAAAAGATCTTTTAATGCTTGTTCTTGAAGCAGTGTTTTTAAAGCCTTATGCATTTGCTGTTGAATGCTTAAGATAGCTCGAGTAGTTGACAAGGACACCTTGACTTCTCTGCTGGACTCCCGCTCAACCGCTCGGAAGTGGTGATTTTGAATTTCACTTTCTAAAAGATTCAATACTTGCCGGATTAGATTAATTAAATGATCCATTCTTAAGATTGAAGCTTGAATAGCAGCATGCGTTCGATCCTGATGATATAAGATATCCAAGACTTGTTGGCACAAAATTAAGAGTTGACTATAAGCCAACTGTATTTGGTGGAAAAAGGACAATTGTCTGCTTAATAGACTGAGATTATCACACACTAGGAGCTGCTGTTTACTAAAACTGCCCTCTTGACTCGCTTCTTCCATCAAATAGCTGGTTTGAGTCAGTACGACTGCTTGTTTATCATGATTGGATAAAGCTTTTTGGTAAAAATAGGAGGCTCGATAATTGGGATAAAGCCCATGATTAAAGCGATTAATTTGATCGCTAATCTTCAATTCTTGGTTCATTTCCATCAGTAAGCCTGTTTGGGTCTCTTCTAGCCAGACTAAGGTTGAAGCAATCACTAAAATTTCTTGCTGATTTAATTGAGAAATCACCACTTGATCAAGGTAGCGTTTAAAATGATCTAAATGTAAATATTGACTCGGTCTCAATAAGTAAGAAAAAGGGATTTCTTCTTGCTTGAAGAAAGTAGCCCATTCTTCGAGAGCCGATTGACTAGAAACAGCTAATACCAGCGAAGACTTATTTTTAGCTAAAACTTCAAGCAACCAATATTTTACCACTAGTGGATCAATTGGCCGCCATTGTCCTTCTACTACTAATCGATTTGTAGTCTGCATTTTTTCTAACAACCAATTAATTTGAGCTTTTGCTTTCGTACTTAGAAGATTTTCTTGATCAAATGGTGGTTTTTTATCTAATTGAGTGTCTGCTGCTTGATTGAGTATGAATTGCTGCGGTTGTTGAAAGAAAATAATTTCCTGCTTATCTAAAGCCTGAGCTAAATCCAATAAGAGGGTTTGTGTCTTTTTAGGCAGTTGCATCCACTTGCTAGCCATCGCATTTAATATTTTTGCGGTTATTTTGGCATCTGCTAAAGCTTGATGTGCCTGGTTAAAGGGAATGTCTAAATAGAAGCTTAAATCTGTTAAATTGAATCCTGTGGCCTGAGGGAAGATAATTTTAGCTAACTTGACGGAATCGATGGCCAAAGGGTTAAAATCATAGCCACACGCTTGGAAATGGTGTTGCATAAAGGTCAAGTCATGGTTGAGATTATGCGCTACAAAAAGACAATCTTCTAAACGCTTGAACCATAAGTTTGCAACTGATTCAAAAAGAGGTGCTTGATCAACCTCTTCTTGTGAGATACCGGTTAATTGTTGGATGTTTTGTGGGACCTCACGTTCAGGATTAATCAGCATTTCATATTGACCAATGATTTGACCTTGATCAATAAGAACCGCCCCAATTTGAATAATTCGGTCTCCACTGTCTAGACGTGGTCCGGTTGATTCGAGGTCGACGATGGCATATTTCATGAAGTCCCTCCTCTCTTTTAATATATTTATTGGTCTTTGAGCCAGTCAATAATGGCAGCGGTTTGGTTAGTTAATTCTCCTCTAATAACCTTTGCTTCGATTTGATCGAGCAATTGTCCAATCACCGGCCCACCTTTTACCATTTTAAGTGCTTGCATAATTTGCTTACCATTAATGGCTAGTTCTTGCCGCTTTCTAATAGGTAAATTACTTATTAAAGCTTCTATTTCTTTTTTGGTAACCATTTGATCAGTGATTTCTAAATAAGTATTCATTTGATCAATCACTTCTTGAGCATAGCCATAGACGGTTTCGATGGTGAAGGTCTGCTGGCTAATTTCATGGTCAAGCTTTAAAAAAGCGACTACTTGATCCATTAAACGATTAGATAAGGTCCACTGCTTCATCAAGTGTCTTTGAGTCTTTTCATCATTAATTTCCATTCCCTTTAATAGCAAGGACCAAGTGATAAGTGGACTAAGGCCTGCTTGTCCTGTTGTTTGATTTACCAAGTAAGTCAAACCTTCTACATAATCAAATTGATTGGCTTGAGGGAAAGCTTGGTCTAGCTTAGCCTTTTTAAAGGATGAAATGGTTTGTGTTAAATAAGACCCTGCCATCATCTTTTCTAATTCAATGCGGATGCGTTCAATGGAAATTTTAGACAGATTGCTAGCTAATTGGCACATGGCTTGGAAAGTTTTTTCTTCTAATTGAAAGCCTAACTGAGAGGCAAAACGAATGCCACGCATGATTCTTAAGGCATCTTCTTGAAAACGTTCCAATGGCTCGCCGACAGCCCTCAGCAACTTATCTTTCAAATCTTGATAGCCCCCATGAAAATCATATAAATTGCCCTTGGCGTCTACTGCCATGGCGTTGATCGTGAAATCTCGTCTCAGAGTATCTAACTCAAGATTTCTGACAAATTCTACATGGTCGGGCCTTCGATAATCCGAATAAGTCGATTCGGTACGGAAAGTAGTTATTTCATAAGAGTTTCCTTGATATAAAACCACAATGGTGCCATGTTGGATGCCTACATCAAAGTGTTTGGGAAAGATGGTTTGAATTTCTTGAGGAAAGGCGGAAGTCGCAATGTCAATATCCCCTATTGATTTTTCTAATAGCACATCGCGAATGGCCCCTCCAACAAAATAAGCCTCATAGCCATGAGACTCAATTTTTTTTAATACAGGAATAGACGCTTGAAAAAGCGAATCCTCTAAAGATATTTGCATGCTATCACTCCAAACCGGATTGAAATTGATCAAGCCATTGCTCAATTTGATCGTAATTATTTGTTTCTAACGCACCGTCAATCTTTTCCATGATCATTTGTTTATAAGCTTGGCGACTAATTTGATGTAAGCTTTGATTGACTTGATCTAAAGCCTTCATTTGGATGGGGACAAATGGATTTTCTTTTAAAAGACCTCTTTGCATCGCCTCTAGTTGATAATCGGCTAAATCAAACTCTATGTAAAAGCTTTGACCCTTTTTAAGTGAGTTCAACCGGAAATCGTGAAAGGCTTGATCAATCTGATGGTAGATATAATCTTCTTTATAATAGACCAAGGGGGGCTCTTGCAAGGGGGGATAGGATATCTTTATTCCTCTTGGAGCATAGATGACATCATGCGAAAACTCAACCCATTGCAGCTCACTAGGCCTCATTTGTAAATAGGCTAAAAAGATCATTATCTCGCGATTGGGATGAGGATGGTTGAGAATCATCCAATTTAAAAATAAGTGTTTATCTTGAATATTTTCCATGGTCTTACCTCCCTCATGAGTTTTTAAGATTGACTAGAGATTGGACAATTGCTGGATCATGTCAGGTAAATCTTTAGCAAGAACTTGTTGATCCCATGCTAGATCTAAATAAGCCTTAGCTTGCTCTTTTTGTCCTTGATGAAATAAGATTTTGCCTTTTAAATAGGCCAAGAGTGACTCGTCAATGGCTTGTAAATCAAATTTTTCCATAAACAAGTTTGCCTGTTGATAGTCTTTTTGATCAAGATAATAAGCCACATAGGCCGAGAGAACTAAGAATTGATCCTCAGCATTATCCAATAAAGGGTAGTAATCCTCCAATAATTGAATGAGCTTGGCTGTAAAGACTCCCATTCGATCAGCCAAACGCAGGCAATCCATAACCACTCCATCATATGGAGGTAGGCTTTTTAATAGTTGATCTAACTGATTGGCAAATCGGCTAGTTTCTTGTAGATAGGTTAAATTTTCTAATTGTAAGAGTCTTAATTCAAAATGGTCGGGATCGATTTGAAGGCCTAACTCGCAGAAATGATTTGATCGATTGAAATTATTAATTTGGGCATAAAAATGCGCCAATAAATAACATTCATCAGCTGTTTCAATCGTCAAATCTTCATTATCTTGATCAAATAATGCACTGATTTTTTCAGTGTCGATTCTCTCACTACTTAAATAAAGGGCTAAGAGATCTGTTCGCCATTGGCGCCTTAAAGAATCATCCTCTGAGATAAAATATTCCATTAAGGTCTCAAGATAGTAGATTGCTTTTTCATTAATAGCCTGCATGCGATAGAATTCACTCATTTGATGATAAGCTCGATAATCTCTTGGATGGTCGTTAATGATAGCTTGTAATTCTTTGCGCGCTTCATTTAAATGTCCTAGCTTAAGATTGACATCCGCTAGCAATAAGCGACCTTCTAGGTCCAAGTCTTGCTTATCGACTTTATCCAACCATTGATAAGCCCTGTCATATTGACTAACTGCGGAATAACTATACCCTAAAAGAAAAGCTAACACTGAGGACGGAAATTTTTGATAAAGAGCTTCATAAGCTTGAATCTGCAGATGTCGGTAGCCTGATTGACCCCAAAAAGCCATTCGGTCTAATATTTGCGCTAAAAAAGCTTCATCCATTCCATCCATTCTTTTTAAATGGCGTTTAAAGAGCTTATATTGCTCCTCAATCTGATTAGTAGACTCCATTAAGCTGAAAAAATTATCCATTTTGGTTCCCTCCATGTCTAGCCTATTATACCATGCTAGACAAAGACAACCAAATAGATCATCCCTTTGAATCTATTTTCATATTACTATTAGAGGATAAAGACTGCTAAATAAAAAAGTGATGAAAGCCAGAAACTTTCATCACCAATCTAATGCTTAATTATTTAACTGCCTCTTTTAAAGCTTTACCAGCTTTGAAGCCAGGAACTTTAGTGGCTGCAATCTCAATTTCTTCACCAGTTTGTGGGTTGCGTCCTTTACGAGCTGCACGATCGCGAACTTCGAAAGTTCCGAAACCAATAATCTGAACTTTTTCACCTTCAGATAAAAATTCTTGAACTGATTCGAATAATGCTTCAACAGTGGCTGTTACATCTTTCTTTGTTAAGTTAGTTTTTCCAGCTACACGTTCTACTAATTCTGCTTTATTTGCCATTAATAAATCTCCTCCTTTATTTCTATAGATTGGAAAATAATCATCTGTTGATTATTTCTTGTATAGAATAACATAACATCAAGGTTAAGACAACGAATTGACCTTGATTTTACAACAAAATCTTCCTATCTCTTAATTTCGATTACGAATAATTAGATTGAGCGGTGTACCGTCAAAATAAAAGGAATCACGCATCCTGTTCTCTAAGAATCTTACATAAGAGAAGTGCATTAATTCTGTATCATTAACAAAGACGACAAAGGTTGGTGGATTGACAGCCACTTGAGTCATATAATAAATCTTAAGCCGACGTCCCTTATCAGTGGGTGTAGGGTTCATGGCAATCGCATCCATCAAAACATCATTCAAGACCGAAGATTGAATGCGACGATAGCGGTTTTCATAGATTTCTTCCAAAATAGCCGGTAGTTTCTCTAAGCGTTGGCCCGTCTTGGCAGAAACGAAAAGAATGGGCGCAAAAGATAAGTATTGGAATTCATTCCGGATATCATCGGTAAATTTCTCAAATAATTTGTCGGTCTTATCGACGGCATCCCATTTATTGACTAAAATAACCATGCCCTTATTGGCTTCAAAAGCGTATCCTGCTACCCTCTTATCCTGTTCACGAATGCCAGTCTCTGCATCGATTACTAGACAGACAATGTCTGAACGGTCAATGGCTGATAAGGCTCGCATGACAGAATATTTTTCGGTATTTTCATAAACCTTGCCTCGCTTACGAATACCTGCTGTGTCGATTGCTGTAAAATGGCGTCCAGATTGACTAACAAAATCGGTATCGACTGCTTCACGGGTTGTTCCCTCAATATTGGATACAATCACACGTTCTTCTTGTAATAAGGCATTAACCAGGCTAGACTTGCCGACATTTGGCCGTCCAATAAAAGAAAAACGAATGCGTTCGCGATCATCTGCATCCGGACTATCGGCTGGGAAGTGCGAAACTAATTGATCTAATAAATCCCCTGTTCCGGTTCCGTGCGAAGACGATATGGGATAGGGATCGCCATGACCTAAAGCATAAAATTCATAGACTTGCTGCCTTTGTTCTGGATTGTCCGCCTTATTGACTGCTAAAACCACCGGTTTATTGGTGCGGTGTAAATAATGGGCTATGGCTTCATCCGCATCGGTGACGCCTTCTCGACTTGAGGTCATAAAAATAATAACGTCGGCTTCTTCCATTGCAATTTCAGCTTGATATTTAATTTTATGCATGAGGGGTTCATCACTCATATCGATACCACCGGTATCAATCAGTCGAAATTCACGACCTAACCATGATCCTGTTGCATAAATTCGATCACGCGTCACCCCTTCATAATCGGCTACAATCGAAAGACGATCGCCAATTAAGCGATTAAATAAGGTGGACTTACCGACATTCGGTCGGCCCACAATAGCCACTACTGGTATTTCCATACTTTCACCTCCATAAATTAAAAACCAATTGTTTCTTCCATTAAGCTAATCAGCAAAATGGAAGAAACAATTGGAGTAAGTAATGTTATTAGAATCGATTACTCAGCATCGTCTTGTAAAGACTTGAATGCATCGCCTAACATGTCACCCAATGTGAAGCTTCCTTCATTGGCTGCATCATTAATTGAGTTAGTGTTTTGACGGGCTTGGTTAGAACGGTTAGCTGTTTGATTATTTGTATTACGGTTTCTTCTTGGACGACGTGGACGATCTGAATCATTTGATTCTTGACGTTCGCGACGAACTGGTTCTTCGTAACCTTCAGGCTTGTCTAATAAAGCTTTAATGGAAAGGGATAATCTTTGAGCTTCTGCATCTGTTGAAAGAACTTTCACTTCAACTTCTTGGCCTTCAGTTAAACGATCTTGAGGAGTTTCAATATGCTCATGAGCAATTTGAGAAATATGTACTAAACCTTCAACACCAGGGAATACTTCCACAAAGGCACCAAAGTTAGTTAAACGTTTAACAGTTCCTGTATGTACAGAACCTTCTGGTGCTTTTTCTTCAATATTTTCCCAAGGTCCTTCTAAGGTATCCTTGATTGAAAGTGAAATACGTCCTTCTTCCTTGTCGATTGACAAGATTTTAACTTCAATTGTTTCACCAACAGTTAATTTATCACTTGGATGTTTAACGTGTTCGTGAGCGATACGGCTGATGTGAACCAATCCGTCAACGCCACCTAAATCGATGAAAGCACCGAAGTTAGTTAGACGAGCTACTTTACCTTCTACAACTGTATTTTCTTCTAATTCTTCCATGCGTTGAGCACGTTCAGCTTCACGTTTTTCACGTGCAATTTCTTTATGAGATAAGATTAAACGGTTGTCGTTTTCATCAATTTCAATAATCTTGAACTCTAATGTTTGACCCTTATAAGGTGAGAAGTCATCCACAAAGAAATCTTCTACCATTGAAGCTGGTACAAATCCTCTAACGCCAGCGTCAACTACTAAACCACCCTTAACAACATCTTTAACAGGTGCTTCAATTGTTTCGCCATTTTCTGATTTTTCTTTTAATTCTGCCCACACTTTTTTAGCATCGACACGTTTTTTAGATAATAAGAAGTTACCATTTTCTTTATCTTGGATTGGCTTGATAACTACTAATTCGATTTCATCACCAATTGCTACAACTTCAGTAGGATCTTCAACGCGTGTTGCAGCTAGTTCGTTAGCTGGGATAACCCCTTCTAATCCACCACTGTTTTTAATTGCTACACGTACTTGATTATTTTCATCAAAAGCTAAAACATCACCGTAAACGGTATCGCCACTTTTAATATCTAAGACACTATCTAAAGCATCTTCCATTGTTTCAATAGTTTCTGAACCATTGCTTTCTTCTACTTGAGTAGTCTCAACCTCTTCCGTTGCTTCTACTTCTTCATTTACTTCATTATTCTCAACAAACTCTGACATTCTACCCGTTCCTCCTAAGCGTTACCTATAAAAATTGTTACTTACATAGAGTCTACTAATAGACACTATGCAAGCACTCTAAGAAACATTATAACAAAAGAAAGGGATATCGTCTAGCGAATATTGCGAATAAGGCCGATATTATCAATAAATTTATTATTACTGACTTTTATTCATTTAAACGAGATCTGATTATCTAGTTTCATCAAAATAAAAAAAGGCTCATCAGCCTCCTTTTTAAAATTATTTTATAGAATCGATATAGTCACTTAATTTTTCAACCACTTGATCAATGGATAAGTCTGAAGTATCCATTTCAATAGCATCTTCTGCTTTTTGCAAAGGACTGTGTTGACGATTGCTATCGTAGTGGTCGCGTTTAATAATCTCAGCTTCAATCTCTTCTAGGGATTGGGTCTCCATGCCCTTAGTTAGATTTTCTTCATAGCGTCTTTGAGCTCTTACTAGACTGGAAGCTACAAGATAAAACTTAAGACTGGCATCTGGTAGAACTACCGTGCCAATATCTCGTCCGTCCATCACCACTGCTTCTTCACTAGCTATAGCTTGTTGCTGCTTGACTAAGGCTTGTCTGACCCTTAGATTAGCAGAAACCTTAGAAACATTTTGTGTCACTTCCACCGAACGAATTTCTTGACTGACATCATGCCCATTGATTAAAACTTTTTGTTGGTCACCATCCATTTCAAAAGAAATTTTGACTGCTTGTAAAATTTCTCCTAAACGATGGGGATCATTAATATTTATTTTATTTAGCAAACAAGCTAGAGTGATTGCGCGATACATAGCGCCAGTATCGATATATGTCAGTTGGTATTTTTTTGCGATAAGTTTAGCGACGGTTGACTTACCAGAAGCCGCTGGGCCATCGATTGCAATTGAAAACATTGGTTAATTCCTTTCTCATAAAAAGGCTGAGAATTAACTCAGCCTTAACCTTCTTATTCTTTTATGGAATGACGATTTGTGAGCCTGGCATCAAAGTACCGTCAATTGTAGTTCCGTTGGCAGCAGCTAAGTCATAAACATCAACACCATAAGCTTGAGAGATTGACCACCATGATTCACCCGCACTTACGGTATGGTAAGTTGACGCTGCTTGTGGTTGAGCAGAAGTCTCAACTGGTGGTTGAGTCGGTACAGGCGCTTGAGTCGTAGTTGTTGCTTCGATTTCACGCGTAACAGCTTCAGTAGTTGTTGTCTTCTCTTCTTTGGTTGTCGTTGCTTCTTCAGTTGTGCTCTTACTTAGAACAACCTGTTCAGCCGTTTTACTTTCTAAAGGCTTATCACTCTTTTGTGAGTCGATATAAGCATACAATGCAAACGGGAAAATCAAAGTGAAAATTAAGAAGAATAGCAAAGCGTTTGATAAAACGGTTGCTTCCTGCTTCGGTTGATTTCTAGCCGAGCGTGAAAATTGACGATTCTTGAAATTTTCATCCTCACCAAACTTATTGTTCCATGGGGCAGTAAATTTTTTGGTTTTTGCTTTTTCATTTAAACCTTGATCCTTATCTTCAGGTTGATCAAAGCGTTCGTTATCCTTTGCCATCAAGCTTCCTCCTACACTAATCGATATTAAGATATCTATTCATAGCAACAAACCTAAAAAGGCTAGGTTAGCATATGAGTCCAATTTCTTATATTATAGCAAACTCTAAACTTGATGCAAACACAATTGACCTAAAAAAGTAAATTACTTATTGCTGTTGTAATATTCTAGTAGCAGAACGGTAACCTTTTCCTATGTAACCATCATAGAAGTTAATGCGGCGACCCAATATGGTCTTCATTGATTTAATGACAAAAATTTGACCGACAACCATGATTAAGCCCTTGATTAAATTGAATGGCACAATGACAGATAGGATATAAGTCATATAATCATCAATGGGAAAGTTCATGACTTTGACATAAATAGGTAAAGCCAGATAGTAATTAAAGCAAGCCATGGAGAGAGTTAAACTAAAGACAAGACTAAGAGAGATTAAAGAAAATTTAATAGCTTGCCCTTTTTCTTTTAAATACTTCAAAATGAAGTGGCTTGGTAAAAACATGGCTAAGGTCGCTGTCATACTCATTAACATCCCAATCGGAATACCAGCTTCCCCTCCCTTAAGGATATAATTAACCAAATCACGAATGAAGGCCACGGCAACTAGGCCTTGTGGTCCGTAAATTAACATACCAATTAAGGCCATAAGATCCGAAAAATCAACCTTAAGAAAAGGTGCAAATGGCAAGATTGGGAAGTCAAAAAAACGTAGAACGACTGCCCAAGCTCCTAAAATGGCTAAAAGTGTGACTTTCTGAACTTTTCGATTCTTCATAACGATTCTCCTTTTTTTACGTCTTTAGGAGGGTCCATTGATAAAAAAACCATCCACTCAAACTGAGAGGATGGTAGCCTAAATAAGCATAAACTTATCAATATCTTATCTTCTACCATCCAGACTTTACTGTCGGTACTGGAATTACACCAGTTCAACCTAGCCACAGCTAAGTTCGCGGACTCTACCGCCGGTCGGGAATTTCACCCTGCCCCGAAGACGTTATTTAATTTAAATGAATTATAGCATTTATCTCGGATTTAAGCAAGCTCTTATTCACTATCTAAAGCCATCTTACTTAATTTATCCACTTCAAAGGCAGTTAGCTCTCGCCACATACCCGGTTTCAAATTATCTAAGCCAAGAAAAGCAAAAGATTCGCGCTTCAATTTGAAGACGGGATATCCAATGGCTTCAAACATTTTCTTAACTTGATGGTTCCAGCCTTCATGGATGGTTAATTGGACAACGGCTGTACGATTATCTTGATTGCTAGAAATGAGACGAGCTCTAGCTTTGGAGGTCTTTTGACCATCAATCATTACGCCCTTTTCTAATTGTCTTAATTCCTTAGCTGTAGGAATGCCACCCAATTTCGCAATATATGTCTTATCAATCTGATGCTTAGGATGCATCATCTGATTGGCAAAGTCACCATCATTGGTTAATAAGAGTAAGCCTGTCGTATCAAAGTCTAATCTGCCAATCGGATAGATACGTTCTTCAATACCATGGATTAAATCGGTAACCACCGGACGGCCCTTGTCATCAGCCACAGCTGAAATATAGTTTTTTGGCTTGTAAAGTAAGATATAGCGCGGTTCTTCCTTATAAATAGGCACCTCGTCTACTTCAATACGGTCATTGCTGGTGACTTTGGTTCCTAATTCACGAACCACTTGACCATTTACTTTGACGCGACCTTCTTTAATCATGTCTTCACATTTGCGTCGACTGGCAACCCCTGCGTGAGCCATAACTTTTTGTAGTCTTTCCATAGTTCCTCCTTATTCTTCTTGATCAAATAAATTAATTTCCCATCTTTTTAATGAAAAAAGTTCTTCTGAAGCGGTTTGACTGTTGAGGGCTAAATCTTCAATAGGTGGTAGATCCTCTAAGGAAGATAGCGCAAAGTAATTGAGGAAGTAATCGGTGACTCCATAAAGTATGGGTCTACCAGGCGCTTCTAACTTACCTACCTCCTTAATGAGGTCTCGGCTGACTAATTTTTGTAGCATGGCTTGGGAAGAAACGCCCCGAATTTCATCAATGGTCATGCGTGTAATCGGTTGACGGTAAGCTACGATAGCCAAGGTCTCAATAGCCGGTCGACTTAACTTTTGTTGCAGTGGCGATTGAGCAAAATTTTCAATCAAGGGGTCTAAGTCTGCTTGGGTTACATACAAGAAGCGTTCGCCAAATTGGACCAAATCAATTGGCGATAGTGGATGGTCTTTTAAAGTTTGCTGGACTTCTTCAATCATAGGCTTAATTTCTGTTGGTGAGAGATTTAAAAGAGCGGCTAACTCATTCAAGGTCACGCCTTCTTCCCCGGCAACAAAAATAATGCCTGCTATTTTTCTAAGCATAACCTTCCTCCCTCAAACGCAGTTCAATGCTATCTAGATAACTTTCTTGTTGAAAAACCAGAACTTGCTTACGGACCATTTCTAAAACAGCAATAAATGTGGCAATAATTTCTGGTCGAGAGCCATTCGATAAAAGAGACGAAAAAGCAATGGATTGATTAGGCTTAATGGATTGAAATTGTTGCCGAATGAATTGCATTTTGTCCGTCACTGAAACTTGATCATGATGAACTTCTTTTTCTTTAGGTTGTCTTTGTTCTTGCGCTTGCAAAACGCTCTTCAAACTGGTTTGTAATTGCTCTAGCGAAAGCTCACCTTCTTCTAAGGGAATAAAAGCTATAAAGTTTGAAAGATCTGCCGCTGGTCTTGAATAGTGCTTACTACGATCCACTTGCATATCTTCTAAGGTGTCCGCTACTAGCTGAAATTGTTGATAAATGAGCAGTTGCTGAACCAGACCACTCCGCGGATCTTGGTCTTCTAAATCACCATCCAATTCATCCGGTTCAATGGGAATTAAGAGACGACTCTTGATCTCTAATAGAGTGGCCGCCATCACTAAATATTCTCCGACCTTATCGAGGTCTAATTCCTGCATCTGGTCAATATAAGCCAAATATTGGTCAGTAATTTCCGTCATGGGTATATCGTTAATATCGACTTCTAACTCTTTAATTAGGTGTAAAAGCAAATCAAACGGCCCTTGAAAGGCCGTTAATTTAAGGGTTAAGTCTTGATTGGTTCGATCCTCTTGCATTAATTGGCTTCCCCTTCACTATTTGCTTTTATCTGCTGACGATATTTCTCAGCAAACTGGGCAATCATATCTTGGGTTTCTGATTGAATGGAACCTGAGATTTGAATTTGTGGAAACATATCTTTAAGTTCTTTGAACAATTGATAATCCACGGACTCTCCTTCAAAGGAAGGAATAACCGATATAAGGTGAACGATTATTGTCGAAAGATTTTCTTGGGGATCCGTTTCAACTTTACGTTGCTCAATACCGATTAAACCAACGAAGTTGCTTGTTTCAGGATCTTTATATAAGTAAAGGTCGAAACCTTCTTGGTCGCGATATTTAGTTAAAATTTCGCCTGCTTGAGCCATTTGATCTTCACCTTCGCAAGTTAAACTTAAGAGTCCTAAGACAACTTTTTCATTCTTATGCGTTGAATGAACTAGCATTTTTTGCGACCTCCTATCTCTAATTAGATTTCCTTGAGATATTACCATGCAAAGACTGAAATTTCAACTTAAAGCTTTACAAAGTCCTATATTTGTTCAATCACTTGATAAATTAATTGCTTAAATCGTGGTTTCACTTCTCTAGAAACAGCCATCACTTCTTGGTGGTTAAGTGTCTCCTGCATACCGGCTGCATAGTTGGTAATACAAGACACTCCCAAGACTTCCAGCCCAGCATGTCTTGCTACAATAGCTTCGGGAACAGTAGACATTCCCACTGCATCGCCCCCCATCAAACGAATGGCTCTAATTTCAGCTGGGGTCTCATAAGAAGGACCGGTCATCCATGCATAAACTCCCTCTTGTAAACTAAAACCTAAACTTTTAGCTGTTTGATGTAGCAATTGAATGCCTCTTTTACTATAAGTTTGACTCATATCAACAAAGCGCGGACCTTGTGGATTGTTTTTACCAATCAAAGGATTTTCGCCTGTAAAATTAAGTTGATCCTTGATGACCATTAGATCTCCAGGTTTAAAACTATTATTAACCCCACCGGCTGCATTTGTAAGAATCAAACTTTCGACCCCTAATTCTTTAAAAATCCGAATCGGAAAGGTGATTGTTTCAAGGTCATAGCCTTCGTAATAGTGAAAACGTCCTTGTAATGCTATTACTTTTTGTCCAGCTAGGCTGCCATAGACCAATTGACCAGCATGACCTTCAACAGTTGATACTGGAAAACTTGGGATAGCTTCATAAGGGATTTTAACCGGATTTTTAATTTCATCTGCCAAATCTCCTAAACCAGAGCCTAGAATTAAACCAATTCGAGGGGCTACCATACCGTGGTCTTTTAAATATTCTAAGGTTTTTTGATACATAATCTTCTCCTATTTTAATTGTGCTAAAAACGACTGTCCTTGATCTGTCTGTTTAACACCAAAGTTATCAGAAATAGTGGCCGCGATATCAGCAAAGTGCTGCGCTTGTAGTTCACTTGCCGCTTTAAACTTTTTAGAATAGGCCAATAAAGGCACATATTCACGGGTATGATCGGTTCCCTTATAAGTCGGATCATTACCATGGTCGGCTGTGATTAATAACAAGTCCTCTTCATTCATGGCTTGAATTAGTTCAGGAATGCGGGCGTCGAAGTCTTCTAAGGCTTGACCATAGCCTTGAGGGTCACGACGGTGACCATATTTGGCATCGAAGTCCACTAAGTTGGTGAAGGATAGACCTTCAAAATCTTCCCCCATGACCTTGAGTAATTGATCGACACCGTCCATATTGGACTTAGTGCGAATCGCTTGAGTAATACCCGCTCCATTAAAGATGTCATTAATTTTGCCCACTGCAATGACCGATTTGCCGTCATCTTTTAAGAAATCAAGGGTCGTTTTGCCAAAGGGATCCAAGGCATAGTCATGACGATTGCTGGTTCTTTCGAAATTACCTATTTGACCGACATAAGGTCGGGCAATAATCCGACCAATCATGTAAGGATCTTCCAAAGTAATCTCACGGGCATATTCACAGACCTTGTAAAGTTCTTCTAAAGGAATGACTTCTTCGTGGGCAGCAATCTGTAAAACAGAATCGGCTGATGTATATACAATTAATGCCCCCGTTTCTAATTGCTCGGGTCCTAATTCTTTAATAATTTCGGTTCCAGAAGCCACCTTATTCCCAATTACCTTACGCTTAGCAAATTTTTCTAATTTTTCAATCAACTCTTGTGGGAAACCAGCTGGAAAGACTCTAAAGGGCTGGTCGATATAAAGACCCATCATTTCCCAGTGGCCAGTCATGGTGTCTTTACCAGCTGAACGTTCTTGTAATTTAGTCCAGTAGGCGGAAGTTTGATCGACGGCTTCTACCCCTTTGATGGTGTCAATTTTACCCAGACCCATTTGAGCCATATTTTTTAAGTTTAAATCAAAGTTTTCGGCAATGTGGCCTAAGGTGTGAACGTTAGAGTCTCCAAATTCTTCTGCATCGGGTGCTTGTCCAATTCCGACAGAGTCCATAACGATTAAGTGTATTCTTTTAAACATTTTATTTCCTCCTTTAATCGCATCAAGCGCGTGGAAAGTTCTTACGGTAAACTTCCTGTAAGCGGTGATGTGAAATATGTGTATAAATTTGAGTGGTCGATATGTCTGCATGACCCAACAGTTCTTGAACCATGCGTAAATCGGCACCATTTTCTAACAAATGAGTGGCAAAAGAGTGCCTCAACATGTGTGGTGAAACTCTTTGATTGACTCCTGCTTGTTGAACATACTTATTAAGATTTTTCCAGATGCCTTGGCGGGTGAAGGCCTTTCCTCTTTCTGTTAAGAAGAGAATCTGGCCTGCTTGAGCAGTCTTTTTACTAGCAAAAACACCTCGGGCATCTTGTAAGTATTGATCAACCCAATAGATGGCTTCATCCCCTAAGGGAATGATTCTTTCCTTATTGCCCTTACCTAAAGTTTGAACAAAACCCAAGTCTAAGTGTAAGTCAGCTAACTGAAGCTGAGTTAATTCACTCACACGTAGGCCACAAGCATAAAGGACTTCTAAGATGGCTCGGTCTCTTAAACCGGTTAAAGTGGCTATATTCGGTGCTTGAATAAGGGCTTCCACTTCTTCCATTGATAGAACTTTAGGTAGGCTTTTGGCTTGCTTGGGTCCTTGAACTAATTGCAAGGGGTTTTGCTGGATAACCCCTTCTTTTAACAAATAATGAAAAAACTGTTTCATAGCTGATAAAAGCCGTGAAGTAGAAGATGTGGCATAATTTTGCTGGTGTAAATGAGCTAAAAACCCTTGCATGTAGCTATAATCGATTTGGTCTAAGCTTTGTGTAGCATGGTCTTGATGGTAGTCTATAAACTTTTTTAAATCTCTTACATAGGCTTGGATTGTATTTTTTGATTTGACTTGATCAATTTGTAAATAGCGCTTAAAATCCGCTAAATAATTTTGTAACTGTTGATTGACCGCCTTATTCATTTTCTGACGTCACCAAGTAAATCCCCTGATTAGCCTCTTGACGAATTTGCTTATTCTTCATTAAGGAACCAACCGCGCGCTTAAATTGTCCCTTAGAAATACCAAATTCTCGCTTAATAGCTTCAGGATCAGACTTGTCGTGAAAAGGTAAGAAATGATTGGGCGTCTTTTCTAATAGACGTATTAACATAGTCGCATCATCGCTAATGGCTTCATGGGCTCTTGGTTTTAAGGACAAGTTTAAAGACCCATCACTTTGTACCTTGACTACCCGTCCCTTGATTTTTTGACCCAAACGCGGGGGTAACATCCATTCGCTCTCATGTATAAAGCTGCGGAAGTTCTCTTTAGAAATTGCCAAAGCTCCTACTAATTTCAATTGAAAAATGGTTACTTCTAAATCTTGATTCATCAAACGGTCAGCTGCCTTGATAAACAATTCTTCCATCTGGTCAAAACTTGCTAATTCGCCCCAAAAACGGTTCTTATTATCCACAGTCATTGTCAAGTAGAGCTGGTCCCCTTTTTGAGGCCATTGACTTTTATCATCTGGTAAATTATCCAAAGAAACTACTAGGTCCTTTTGATAAAGTCCAATATCCACAAACACACCCAAGTCTTTACGTACTTGAGTTACTGTGCCCCAATCATAGTGACCACTAGCTGCCTTAGGGATGTCTAATTGAATACGGGCCTCACGATTCATATCCTCATAAATAAGCCCTTTAATTTGGTCGCCTAAGTGATAACTTTGACCTTGGATTTGATCCTTGTCTAAGCGAAAGGTTATCCCTTCCACTTGCGCAAAATAACTGTTTTCATTCTCGTCACTTATCTTACATTCGGTAATTCTTCCTAATTTCATCTTTCATTCTCCTATCTGATCAAACTCTCTTCAAGCTGATTGAGCTATCCTAAAGTAAAGACCGACTCTATCCTAAGCAAAAGACAATTAATTCTAGTCGCTTAGTCTTCTATTAACAATTTTAACACATTCTGTAAGCAAAGAGAAAAGATGGCAAGCAAAAAGACATTTCTTCAGCCCATCAATAAATAAGCCAAGAAATGTCTTAAAATAAGTGTCTTAGATAGAACTCTGCTATACTAGATGGATACCGTTGCTCCGCGATAGATAATTCCACGACGAGCATCCACAGTAATCAGTTCATTTTGTTTAATAGCTTCCATAGCACCTTCTACTGCTACTACTACCGGTATGCCTCTTTCTAAGCCAAGAATAGCGGCATGGGAAGTAATACCTCCGCTTTCACAGATAATAGCGCCCACTCTTTCTAAGGCTGGAGTGTAATCACGGTCGGTCTGACTAGTGACTAATACAGTATCTTCTTTGACATAAGCATTAGCCTCTTCAGCGGTATGAGCAATCACTGCCTTACCAATGAAGTTACCACTGCCAACACCTTGTCCTTCAGCTAACTTGGTTCCAATTAATTGAATCTTCATAATGTTGGTCGTGCCTTTTTCACCAACTGGAACGCCCGCAGTAATGATAATCAAGTCGCCTTCTTTAGCAAAACCTTGCCTTACTGCCATGGCTGAAGCAGAATCTAACATCTCATCGGTTGAATCAGGCTTACCAATAACGAAAGGTTGAACCCCCCACACCAGTGTGAGTGAACGTTGTGCTTCTTCCTCAAAGGTAGCTGCTAAGATATTAGAAGACGGCCGGTATTTAGCAATCATGCGTGCCGTATAGCCAGAAGAGGTTGCTGCCACGATGGTTTGAATCCCCAGATTACGAGCAGTATGTCCCACCGCTTGACCAATAGCTTCAGTCAAGTCTGACTGATTGAATTTCTTCAAGGTAAAGGCATCCTGACCTAATAATTGTGATTCAGTCCGTTCACATATCTTAGCCATCATTTTCACAGCTTCTAAAGGATAATCCCCTGCCGCTGTTTCCCCAGAAAGCATGACAGCATCCGTTCCGTCAAAAATAGCATTGGCCACGTCTCCTGCTTCGGCTCGTGTAGGTCTAGGGTTTCTTTGCATAGAATCTAACATTTGTGTAGCTGTCACGACTGGAATACCTGCTCGATTACATTTCTTAATAATCATTTTTTGAATAAGGGGCACGTCTTCTGTTGGCACTTCGACCCCTAAATCTCCGCGGGCAACCATAATCCCATCCGATACTTCTATAATTTCATCAATATTATCGACACCCTGCCGGTTTTCAATTTTAGAGATAATCTTAATATTGGTCTTGTTTTCTTCTTCTAGAATAGCACGTATTTCCATCACATCATTTTGACGGCGCACAAAGGAGGCCGCTATAAAGTCAACATCTTGACGCGCGCCAAAACGAATATCTTGCTTGTCTTTTTCAGTGATACCCGCAATATTTAAAGAAATACCTGGTACATTAATACCCTTTTGTGATTTTAAGACACCTGAATTGACTACCACACAAGCAATTTCCTTGGCTTGATCATCAATGGCTTCAACTTCCAATTCAATTAAACCGTCATCGATTAGAATAAGCGAACCGATAGTCACATCATCAATTAAGCCTTCATAGGTGATAGAAAACTTATCAGCACTACCTAAAACCTCAGTCATCGCTATCCGGATTTTATGACCTTTTTCTAATAGAATGCCATTATTTTCCATCTTATGCGTTCTTATTTCAGGTCCCTTGGTATCTAATAAGATACCAGCTATAACACCGGCTTCTTGACGGGCCTCTTTAAATAAGTTGATATGGTTTAATTGCGATGCTTGATCACCGTGAGAAAAATTAAAACGGGCTACATTCATTCCTGCGTGAAGCAGATCGACCATTACTTTCTTTGATTGAGTTGCCGGCCCCATTGTGCCAACGATCTTTGTTTTCTTCATATTAACTCCTTTTCATGCTCAATAGCGATCCGTTAAGCTACGATTAATTTCGTACAAATCATCTCTTACTTTGTGCTTGGATTTGGTTAAGGTTTCAACGATGTCACAAACGGATAATTCTTCATTGGTAATGCCGACGAAAATACCCGATTGTCCGTGAAGAATTAAATCCACTGCCTTAGCACCCATTAATGTAGCAAAAACACGATCACGACCTGTTGGATTACCCCCTCTTTGAATGTGGGAGAGGTTAACCCCACGAACACTTTGATCAGGGGCTTCTTTTTTGTATTCTTTGATAAATTCTTCCACACCCATGACACCTTCAGCTAATACGATTAAAGCATGGTCTTTCCCATGACTAAGAGCCGTATTGACTCTGCGAGCAATGTCACCGATAAAGAAATCTTCTTCAGGAATAACAATGGCATCGGCTCCCACAGCCACTCCGGCCCATATAGCAATATCCCCCGCGTTACGTCCCATCACTTCGACTACAAAGGTACGGTTATGTGAGGCCGCTGTGTCAGAAATTTTATCGATGGCTTCAATCGCTGCCGACATGGCAGAGTCAAACCCTATCGTATATTCGGTCCCTGGAATATCATTATCAATGGTTCCTGGAATACCAATAGCTGGAAAACCTAATTTAGTAAGAGCTAGAGCTCCTTGGAAGGAGCCATCTCCTCCAATAACAATTAAGCCTTCAATTCCTAGGGATTCCATTTGTTGAATGGCTTTTTTTTGTACTTCTAACTGTTTAAATTCAGGGTACCTGGCTGAATAAAGGATGGTTCCTCCTCTACGAATGGCATGAGTGAGGTCGTTGATCCCTATTTTCCTATATTCACCTTCCACTAAACCTTTAAAACCGTGTTGAACACCTACTACCTCAATTTGATGATGGAGGCCCTGTTCAACAACAGCTCGAATAGCGGCGTTCATTCCGGGAGCGTCACCTCCACTTGTTAGCACTGCTAAACGTCTCATAAGTCACCTCTTCTTATTCATTAACTCTCTTAATAATATTTTAACATGAATTAAAAAGCCTGTCCGTTGATATGATTATCAGTCAGATTCATTATTTAAAATAGACATTATTTTCTCCAAAAAGAGCTTTTAACTCATCCACCACCCGATCTGCCATAGAAATATTATATAGAGCCTCTAATTTCCAAGCATTGCGGTTGGCATCGACCATGATTATTTCTAAAGGACCTGGGTTTTCTACTGCTAAAGCTTTTAATTTTTCCACTAATTGCTGACTAGAAGCCCCGGCTAGTAATTTAATAAATACTTGACGAATTGGTGATGAATGGGATTGCTTTTCATCTTCTGGTAAGGGCAGTAATTTATCCAAAACAATTTGTGGCTGACCTTGTCGATCTAGGCTTAGTTGGCCTTGCAAAGCCACCACTTGACCCTCTTTGAGCTGGTGGCCAAATCGTTGATAACTTTCAGGGAAACTAACCAGAGAAATATTTTGACTGCCATCATTGAGACGGTAAAAAGCCATCTGGTCTTTTTTCTTAGTTTCAATGACTTTCATGTGCTCGATATAGGCTAGAACTTTTACTTTTTTACCTTTAGGCATTTTTAAGGATTTTAAAGCTCCAATAGATAGAAAGCTTTGATCTCCTTCAATCAGTTTTAAAAACTCATCAATAGGATGGCCAGCTAATTGCAAGCCTAGTACTTCACGTTGACGCTTGAGTAAATGGGCTTTAGGCCACTCTCTGACCAAATTAATTTTAGGTTCAATCTCTTTTAATAAGTTAATATGATTGCCTGAAATCTTGCGAAATTGAATAAAATGTTCTAAGTTCTCGGTCAAGGTCGCTCGTGTGTAGCCAAAGGTGTCGAGTGCACCGGCATCTATTAGCGCTTGAATTAAATTGGTCTTTAGAAATTTAAGGGGCATCCGTGATAGAAAGTTTTGGAAATCGGTAAAAGGCCCAGCTAAATTGCGCTCATCTAAAATGACTTGACAAAAATCATGTCTGAGTCCATTGATAGCCATTAAACCAATTCGAATAGCCCCTTTTTCAATTTTAAAATTAGTATGTGAGCGATTGATATCCACCATTAAAAAGGGTCCTACCGTACGTTTGGCATCTAATAGGTATTCATCCAAACTTTGATGAATTGATCGCCCATGGTTTAAGAGGGCTGTAAAGAACTCTAATGGATAGTGAACCTTTAAATAAGCTAGTTGGTAGGCCAAAGTCGAATAAACAGCAGCGTGCGCCCGATTAAAACCATAATTGGCAAATTGATAAATATAATGGAAAACTTGCTGACTGGTTTGACTATCCAGTCCACGCTCTTGACAACCCTTTAGAAAAGCAACTTGTTGGTCTTTCATTAGGTCCATCTCTTTTTTACCCATGGCTCTTCTCAAGAGGTCGGCTTGCCCTAAACTAAAACCAGCCAACTTTTGGCAGATTTGCATAACTTGCTCTTGATAAACGATAATTCCGTAGGTTTTTTGTAAAATTCCTTCTAAAAGCGGATGGATATAATCAATTTTTTCCTTACCATGCTTGCGGTTGATAAAATGAGAAATTTGTTGCATAGGCCCCGGTCGGTATAAAGCATTGACTGCGATAATATCTTCAAAACTTTCCGGTTTTAATCTTCTTAAAACTTGGCGAATTCCTTCAGATTCAAACTGGAAGACTCCTTGGGTGTTAGCTTCTTGGAAAAGTCTTAAAGTGGCTGAATCCTCACGATCAATGGCATCGATGTCAATGGCTAAGCCTTGATTTTGCTTAATTAAATTCAAAATAGTATCTAGGATTTGTAAGTTTTTCAAGCCCAGAAAGTCCATTTTTAACAAACCTACTCGTTCGACATCTTCCATATCAAATTGCGTAAGCTGTATTTGGCCTTCTCTTGTTGTAACGGGCACCCAGCGACTCAAATCTTGATCGGCAATCACAACTCCTGAAGCATGGGTAGAAGTATGTCGTGGCAAGCCCTCAATGGTGAGAGCAGTTTTAAAAATTTGTTCATTTACAGAATCTTCAGCAATTAACTGTCTTAAAGCGCTAGACTTTTGATAAGCATCCTGCAAGCGGATGGACACTTCAGTTGGTATGGTCTTGGACCAGCGATCTTGCACCATTTTAGGATAGGACAAGACTCTGAGGGTGTCGCGTAGTGATTGCTTGGCCCCAAAACTACCGAAAGTCACCAATTGAGCTACCTGCTGGCTGCCATATTTTTGGGCGACATAACGAAGCACTTGGTCTCTTTTATCATCTGGAATATCGATATCAATATCGGGCATATTGTAGCGTTCAGGATTTAAAAAGCGTTCAAAGAGTAAATCATATTCTATCGGGTCTATCTTAGTAATTCCTAATAGATAGGCTACTAAAGAGCCAGCAGCAGACCCTCGCCCTGGACCCGTTCGGATATTATATTCATAACAAAAGGCCATAATTTCCCAAACAATTAAGAAATAATCATTGAAACCCATTTGATCGATGGTAGTTAATTCATGGTCTAAGCGTTCTTGATAAATGGGCACTTGATCAACTTTTAACTCTGCTAGCTTGTTTTGACATAGGTGTTTTAAATAGTCTTTAGCAGCTATATTATTTGGTGTTTTAAATTTAGGTAGGAGCGACTGATTAATGGGCAGCTGCACTTGCATACGTTCTTCCAAAGCATGACTATTGGTGACTACCTGCTCCAGTCCCTTTTGTAAATACAAGTCTTCTAATTCATTACGGCCGTATAAATAATGAGACGTCCGATAGGTCATAATTGAAGGATCCAAGCTTTCACCGCGATCAATCGCTTGTAAAATCCTTATAGCAAAACCTTCTTCACTGGTGAGACTTTCGACTGCTTGGTTACAAACCATCTTTAATTGGTGGTTTCGAGCAAATTGAGATAGCCATGAAACTTCTAATTCATTGAAGGGATAAATCGAAAGTCCTAGATAAAAATTGTCTTGCGGAAAAATATGAAGCCAAGACTGAAGAATCGCTTGTCCTGCTTCAAAATTCTCATGTAGAAGGGCTTGTTCTAATTCTCCCTTCTTGCCGGCAGTAATGATAACCAATGATTGGCTAGCTTCTTTCATCAGATGATCGATTTGCTGATAATCTGGATGGCTTTGGTTGATTAATTTAGAAAGTTGAATCAAAGCTAAATAGCCCTGGTAATTCAGGGCATAAAGAATTATAGGATAGCTTTGACTTTGGTCCAGGCGTCCCGGCAAGTTCAAGCTAAGCCCTATCATGGCATGAAGGTCTGCTTTTTGGCAGGCTAGGTAAAACTTAAGACTAGCATGTAAGACTCCTTGATCGGCTAAGCCAAGATGCGTGTAGCCTAGGGACTTAGCTTTAACTACATATTGATTTAAATCAAGGGTGGATTGCAATAAAGAATAAGAGCTACGAACATTGAATAGCATTTGCTTTTCTCACCTTCCACTGTGTTTATTTAGAGAATGAACATCGCATCTCCAAAACTAAAGAAACGATATTTATGATCCACTGCGTGTTGATAGGCTTGTAAAATTTTATCGCGATCATAAAAGGCTGAAACCAACATAACTAAGGTTGATTGCGGTAAGTGGAAATTAGTAATTAAATGGTCAACTGCTTGAAATTTAAAACCTGGCGTGATAAAAATATCCGTCCAACCAGAAGCTGGCACAATTTGCCCTTGATGGTCACGTGCAATTGTTTCCAAGGTGCGCACAGAGGTTGTACCGACTGCTGTGATCTTGCCACCTCTTTTACGAATGTTTTGAATTTTTTCAGCCGATTCTGGGCTGATTTGATAATATTCAGCGTGCATTTGGTGTTGGTCAATCTTTTCTACAAAAACAGGTCGGAAGGTTCCCAAGCCAACATGCAGCACAATCGGAATAATCTCAATGCCTTTATTTATTGCCTCTTGCATTAGTTCTTGAGTAAAGTGCAAGCCAGCTGTTGGAGCAGCGGCCGAACCATTTTGCTTGGCATAGACCGTTTGATAGCGATCTGGATCATCCAATTTTTCCTTTATATAAGGAGGTAAAGGCATTTGACCTAGGGATTCTAACACTTCTAGGAAAACACCTTGATAAGAAAACTCAATAACTCTTCCTCCGTCTTCCTTATGTTCGATAATTGTTCCCACTAATTGGGCTTGGTCGCCAAAATGTAAGACGGTCCCTAAACGAGCTCTTTTACCTGGTTTAACTAGACATTCCCATTGGTCACCTTGGGTGTTTTTTAATAAAAGGACCTCAATATGTCCCCCGGTATCCGGTTTAACACCAAATAAACGCGCGGGAATAACTCTGGTTTCATTAATTACTAAGCCATCCCCAGGCTTTAAATAGTCAAGCATATGTTTAAAGTCTGTATCGATTGTTTGCTGACTTTGACGGTCTAAGACCAACATACGCGATGATGAGCGGTCCTTTAAGGGAGTTTGAGCAATCAATTCTTCTGGTAAATGATAATCAAAATCTTTAGTTGTATAAGTCATCGTTTTCTTCTTTCTATTTTTCTTTCAGGGGATAATTTAAATGGCGATATGTTAATTCGGTAACCATCCGTCCTCGAGGCGTACGTTTAATAAAGCCTTGTTGGACAAGATAAGGTTCATACATATCTTCCAGGGTCACGATATCTTCTCCAATGTTGGCAGCAAGGGTGGCAATTCCAACCGGTCCTCCACCATAAAATTCAATCATCGTCTTTAAAAGTTTACGATCAAGCGGGTCTAAGCCTAAAGCATCAATTTGTAAGACTTTTAAAGCTTCTTTGGTATCTTTGATATGAATATTGCCATCGCCATGAACTTGTGCAAAATCGCGCACCCGTCTTAACATACGGTTAACTATTCTTGGCGTGCCACGACTTCTTACGGCCAATTCTTTACTGGCTTGATCATCGATGTCGATTTGAAAGACTCTGGCAGACCGTTTAACGATTTTTTCTAAATCTTTGACCTCATAGTACTGCATGTGGGCCATAATGCCAAAGCGATCACGCAGGGGTTGGGTAAGCATCCCCGCCCGTGTGGTTGCTCCTATTAAAGTAAAGGGTGGCAATTCAAAATGAATGGGCTGGGAACTAGCTCCTTGTCCAATAACAATATCGACATAATAATCTTCCATGGCTGAGTAAAGTACTTCTTCAACAATGCGAGGTAAGCGGTGAATTTCATCAATAAAAAGAATATCGCCAGCATCCAGTTCATTAAGAATGGCTAATAAATCACCCGGTCGCTCAATAGCTGGGCCTGAAGTTGTTTGAATTTTAACGTCTAACTCATTGGCAATCACCATGGCAAGAGTGGTTTTACCTAAGCCAGGAGGCCCATAGAGTAAGACATGATCGAGCGCTTCTGATCGCTTCAAGGCTGCTTGAATATAGACATTCAATTCGTTTTTAACCTTCGATTGACCGATATAATCTTTTAATAATTGGGGTCTCAAAGTGGTAAGCTGTTGATCATCTTCACTCAAGCTTTCACTTGATACAAATCTTTCTTGATCCATATTGATTCCTTTCTCTTGCTTATTTTATTAAGAGCTTAAAGGCTAAACTCAAACCTTCTTGGGTTGATTGGATGGCTTCTTTTTCTATTTTTGGCATGATGCGCTCAATCTCACGCTTAGAATAGCCTAAACCATCTAAGGCTTGTTTTACTTCTTCTAAATAACTATTTTTAGCTGTTGGTAAGTCTTCACTTTCTTTCATTTGACTCAAATCAAGCTTACCTTGTAAGTCTAAAATCATTTGCTGGGCTGTTTTTTTACCCACCCCTGGGAACTTCATTAAATACTTGGCATCAGCCGATTCAATAGCTTGCACCAAGCCCACTTGATCATCTAACGCTAGAATGGATAGAGCCGACTTGGGGCCAATACCGGAAACTTTATTCAATTGTAAAAAGAGGTTCTTTTCAGCCTCGTCCATAAAACCATATAGGAGCATTGCATCTTCTCTGACTACTAATTCGATAAAGAGTGTGATGCTTTCTTGCATCTTTTCTTGCCAACGGAAAGGATTAGCACACCAGATTTGGTAACCTATACCATTAGCTTCTAGAACTAAGTAAGTGGGTTGAATCTGCTTAACTTGTCCTTGAATGTATTGATACATTAACTATTCCACCCATTTCTTATAATCGCTATAACCTGCTTGGTCCATCTCCTCATAAGGAATAAAGCGTAAAGCGGCTGAGTTAATACAGTATCTCAAGCCTCCTTTATCCTTTGGCCCATCATTAAAGACATGGCCCAAATGAGAATCCGCTTGCTTGGAGCGAACTTCTGTTCGAGGTCTGGATAATTTATGGTCTTCTAATTCTTGCAATTCAGTTCCCTTAACTGGTTGAGTAAAGGATGGCCAGCCACAGCCAGCATCAAACTTATCCTTACTCGAAAATAAGGGCTCTCCTGACACAATATCAACGTAAATGCCTTTTTGGTCAAACTGGTCATATTTACCGCTAAAAGGTCTTTCAGTACCTGCTTCTTGTGTCACATGGTATTGAATGGGGTCTAAATTTTTAATTTTATCTTGATAATCTTTTTTAGTCATTTTCTCTTCCTCCTAAATGATGATCTTGAATACGTTTAAACAGTTTTTCAATAGTGGTCGGATCGAATTCGATAAATACTGGACGACCATGGGGACAATGCAATGGATCTTGCAAATCGTTCATTTCAGCAAGTAGATGAATGGCCTCACTGTCTGCTAGGCGATGGTTGGCCTTAATAGCACCACGACAAGACTGCATGATAATGCTCGCTTCTTTCAATTGATTAACTGAAAGATCTTCTTGCCGGCTCAAACGGTCTAATAAGTCTGGCACTATCTGGTCCAATTCATCGGCTTCTAACCAGGTGGGGTGACTTTGCATTTGATAGGATTTAGGACCAAAAGCTTGTAAGTGAATCCCTATTTCGGCCAAACGGTCGCTATATTCTTCTGCCATTTGCGCCGTTTTTAAATCAAAACTAAATAGCTTGGGCATCAAAAAATCCTGCTGCTGGTCAACATCCACTTGGTCAGCCATTAATTTTTCATAACGGACTCTCTCTTGGGCAGCGTGTTGATCAATTAAGTAGAAAGAAGAAGGACCTTCAGCAATTAAATAGGTGCCATGAATCTGACCTACATAGCGTAGCTGACTAAAATCAATCATCTTTGGTTTTTCTTGTTGATTCAATGCCTCTTTTTCTACTGCTTGAGAGCTTAATGCTTCCATCATCCCTTGAGTCTTTTCAGTTGGGAAGTCACTGACTTTTGTGTACTCATCCATTTTTATCTGGTTAGAATCAGGACGAGACAGCTCTATAGCTTGCTTATCTTCTGCTAGATGGGATGTTTGGCTGATCCAGTCTAATTGCCCCTTATTTTGTTGGTAGAAACGAGTAGGTCTAAATAGGCTGTCTCCTGCTTCAGGAATGGCGCGGTTTTGTAATAAGCTTGCTTGAACGGCTTGAGTTAATAGTTTAGCCAGTTCCGCTTCCTTACTTAAGCGAATAGTCTGTTTGGTAGGGTGCACATTGACATCTACCAAGCGAGGATCCGTTGTTATTTGAATAAAACTCAAAGGAAAACGACCGATCATTAACTGCTTGCCATAAGCCTTGATCAACACATTATTAAGAAAAGGACTCTTGACTGTTCGACCATTGACCATCCAGTGAATATAATTGCGACTAGTTCGAGTCAAGGTGGGTGGTGAGATCAATCCTTCTAGGCCAAACTCTATGTCCGATTGCTTGAAGGCTAGCATTTCTCTTGCTTGCTGGGGTGAGTACAGTTGAGCAATGGTTTGCTTCAAATCCCCCTTACCGACCGTTTGTAGCAAACGATCTCCATCTGAAATTAAAGTAAAAGAAATACTTGGATAGGCTATAGCTAAATTCTGGATTACCTTAAGAATATGACGCATTTCAGTTTGCAGACTGGCTAAATGCTTGAGTCGGGCTGGTGTATTATAAAAAATTGAATCCACTTGCACGGTAGTCCCATTACGGGGCGGGCAAGAACCTTGATTGATTATTTTTGAATTTTCAACTTCAATAAAATGACCACTTTGACTGGCTTGGTTTGCTTCATTCCAAGTCGACTCAATTCTGATTTTGGCTACTGAAGCTATAGAAGCTAGGGCCTCTCCTCTAAATCCTAAAGAAGTAATCTGAAAAAGGTCTGGTAGGGAATATATTTTACTGGTCGCATGAGCTAAAACGGATTGGTGAAGATCTTCTTCCACCATTCCTTGACCATTATCAATCACTATAATTTGTTGAATACCCGCTTCTTTTACTTCCACTTGAATCTGATCTGCTTTGGCATCAATGGCGTTTTCACACAATTCTTTAACGACTGAAGCCGGTCTTTCAACCACTTCTCCGGCTGCAATCTGATTGGCTAGAGCGATATCCATTTGTTTAATAATTCCCATTGTGGCCTCCTTTCTTTATTTCAATTCTTGTTTTAATTGGGCTAAGAAATTTAAAGCATCTAGGGGGGTCATTTGATTAACATCTACTGCTTCAAGAGCCATTTCAATCTTCGAAGAGCTTTCTTTAGTTTGCTCTTCTTCAGGGATTGGCAAGAGATCTATTGGATCAACTTGATGGTTGCGTAAATGCTTGGCATTAGCTTCTAACTCATCCAACACCACTTGACTTTGTCGCAAGACTGATTCCGGCAGGCCTGCTAAGCGTCCTACATGAATGCCGTAGGACTTATCCGCTGGTCCAGCTAAGATCTTATAGAGAAAGACTAAATGACCGGCTTCTTCCACTGCTCCAACATGAATGTTTTTTATTTGAGAAAGTGTTTGGTCAAGGTCCGTTAATTCATGATAATGGGTAGAGAAGATGGTAGCAGCCCCCACTTTTTGAGCAATATGGTAAAGAATCGCTTCCGCTAGGGCAATACCGTCGAAGGTGGCGGTTCCTCTACCAATCTCATCAAAGAGGATAAGACTGCGGTCTGTGGCGTTTTGTAAGGCATAATTGGTCTCTATCATTTCTACCATAAAGGTGGATTGCCCACTGGTTAAATCATCAGAAGATCCAATCCGAGTAAAGATTTGATCGACCAAGGGCAGTCTCGCCTCTTTAGCAGGGACAAAACAACCGATTTGATTAAGAATCACACTGTAGGCGATTTGACGCATATAAGTCGACTTGCCCGACATATTAGGTCCGGTTAATAGTAGAACAAATTGATCTTGGTCTAAGTCAAAGTCATTGGCGATAAACTTAGCGCGTCCGATTAACTTCTCCAAAACGGGATGACGACTTTCTTTTATTTCAAAATCTTTTCTTTGATCAGACAGATGAGCTTGGGTGAAGTTTTCTTCCTCACTTAATTCAGCAAAAGAACATAAAACATCTAGAGTGGCTACCGCTTGTGCCAATTCTTGCAGTTGGCTAGAATAGGTATTTAAACGATTGCGTAATTCAATAAAGAGATGGTACTCCAACTTTTCAGCCTTTTCCTGGGCCCCCAGAATGGTACTTTCTATTTGTTTAAGTTCGTCTGTAATATAGCGTTCATTGTTAGCTAACGTTTGCTTGCGGACATAAGTCGGATCGTCAAAGTCTTGTGCTTGCAGACGGCTCATCTCTAGGTAATAGCCAAAGACTTTATTATAGCCTACTTTCAGGGTTTTTAGGCCGGTTCTTTGACGTTCACGCTCTTGATAATCAATTAGCCAACTTTCACCATTATCTAAAGCATCACGATAACCATCCAACTGCTTATGATAGCGGTCTTTAATGATTCTACCTTCTGTTAATGAAATCGGTGGATTATCGACCAAAGCTTCATTAATAATAGCCAAAAGCTCATTAAATTCAGGCAAGGCTTGAAATTGATCCACTGAATCCATGCTTTCGTTCAATTGTTGGAGATACTGATTAAGAAGGGGTATTTGTTTTAAAGACTGGCGCAATTGGTCAACTTCTCTAGCATTGGCAGTCTGTAAAGATAGTTTTGTTACCAAGCGTTCAAGGTCATAGATATTTTTTAAAATATTGATTAATTCAAGGCGAAGAAAGTAATGATTAATTAAACCGGCTACCTTTTGATGGCGGCTAATTAAAGCTTGTTTTTGTAATAAGGGTTTATCCAACCACTGATGTAATAGTCTTCCTCCCATGGCCGTTTGCGTGCGGTCTATCAGCCACAATAAAGACCCCTTACGCTTTTGCGTTCTTAAAGATTCGGTTAATTCTAATTGCACCTTAGTGTATTGATTCATCTGTAAATAGGCAGATAGGGTGTATTCTTCTACCTCTTTTAAATAATCAAAAGCATGGGGTTGTATCGATTGGAGATAAGCTGATAAGTATTTTAAAAGTTCTGTTTGAACAGGGCTTGCCTCTTTTAGCTTAAAGAAATTTTCTGTTAAAGCGGCAGGTGTAAAGGTTGATTTAAAAGCCGTAATCCTTTCTTGCAGTAGGCTCAGTTCTTCTTGGCTAAAACCTGATCTTCCTTCCTCATCGATAATCCACTCACTGGGTTTAATCGTTTGAATTTCACTGACAAATTGATTCCAATCTTCTGTTTGAGTCATCCGACTTTGACCCGTTGAAATATCAACATAAACCAAATGGTAAGTGTTTTTTGCTTTTAAAAAAGCGGCTAGGTAATTATTTTCTTTGTGTTTGAGTGCTTGGTCGACCAAAATGGTTCCTGGTGTAATGATTTGAACAACATCTCTTTTGACCATCCCTTTGGTGAGTCGTGGTTCTTCTAATTGTTCACAAATAGCCACTTTATAGCCTTCTTGGATTAAACGACGGATATATTCGGTGGCTGAATGATAAGGAACCCCACACATGGGCACTGGATCTTGGGCTTTTTTATTACGGGAAGTCAGCGTGATTTCTAATACTCTTGCAGCAGTAATAGCATCTTCATAAAACATTTCATAAAAATCGCCTAAACGAAAAAACAAGATGGAATCTTGATGCTTGGCTTTAATGGATAGATATTGTTGCATCATAGGGGTTTCTTTACTTGACATGGCTACTCATCCTCTAGTTCATTTAATCGTTGATTGGTTTTGAATTGATATCATAATAATGACATAAGCCAAATAAGCTTTCTTTCTACTTGCTTGTTAATAATTAATTAATAACAATTTGAGATTTAAGCAAACGTTCTCTTAGAAGTAAAGGTTTTGACTAGTTCTATTTTAGCAAAAGCTCTCATCATTATCATGATATAAAAAGCACAACTCCAAAAGGGGTTGTGCCTTGTCTTTATTTCGCATACTCTACGGCTCGTATTTCGCGTATCACCGTTACTTTAATATTTCCTGGATATTTCATTTCATTTTCAATGCGTTGTTTCACACTTCTTGCTAAAGCAGCCGCTTTAGCATCATTGATCTTGTCTGGAGCGACAATCACACGTACTTCTCGACCTGCTTGGATAGCATAGGATTGAGTAACGCCTTCATTTTCATTGGCGATTTCTTCCAATTGTTTCAAGCGACGAATGTAGTTTTCTAAGGATTCACTTCGTGCACCTGGTCTTGCAGCAGATAAGGCATCAGCCGCTGCGACTAGTTCTGAAATAACAGAAGTTGCTTTAGTATCGCCATGGTGAGAAGCAATTGCATTAATAACTACCTCATTTTCTTTATAACGATTAGCAATTTCTGCACCAATTTCAACGTGAGAACCTTCAATTTCTTGGTCTAATGCTTTACCAATATCATGAAGTAAGCCCGCTCTTTTGGCTAAGACTACATCTTCATTCAATTCACCGGCCATTACCCCTGCTAACTTTGCAACTTCAACAGAGTGTTTTAAGACATTTTGACCATAGGAAGTCCGGTAAGCTAAACGACCGATAATTTTAATTAGATCAGGATGAATAGCGTGAATACCAACATCAAAGGCAGCTTCTTCACCGACTTCGCGGATGCGCTCATCCATTTCCTTACGTGCCCGCTCAACCATTTCTTCAATCCTAGCAGGATGAATTCGGCCATCTTGAATTAAATGTTCAAGAGCGAGCTTAGCAATTTCTCGACGAATTGGATCAAAGCCACTTAAAACGACTGTTTCAGGTGTATCATCTACAATTAAATCGATACCTGTTAGACTTTCTAAGGTACGAATATTCCGTCCTTCTCGACCAATAATCCGACCCTTCATATCATCATTTGGCAAGTGCACAACCGATACAGAATTATCTGTGACTAGGTCTGTTGCCGAACGTTGAATAGCTTGAAGAATGATTTCTTTCGCATTACGGTCCGCTTCTTCTTTAGCTTTTTGATCAGCATCACGTATCATGACAGCCATTTCGTTAGAAAGTGTCTCTTCTGTCTCTTTAAGAATGATTTCTTTTGCATCATCTCTTGACATCATAGCAATTCTTTCTAATTCTTCTTGGCCTTTTAAGATAAGTTGTTCAATTTCACTTTCCTTTTCAACCAATTCATCTTTACGTTTTAAATAATCTGCTTCTTTATTTTCTAATAGAGATTCACGATTATCTAAAGTATTGCTTTTCTTATCCAGGTTTTCTTCTTTTTGAATTAAACGATTTTCAAATTTTGTCGCTTCTTGGCGACGATCTTTCAGCTCGTTTTCAATCTCATTACGGTATTTGATATTTTCTTCCTTCGCTTCAAAAAGCGCTTCGCGTTTTAAAGTTTGGGCTTGATTTATCGCATCATCAATAATTGCTTCGGCATTTGCTTTTGCACCCGCAATATTTTTTTCATCTGATTTTTGTTTAACGATATAACCAATAACAAAACCAGCAATTAAAGCAACGATAGCGAAGGCGAGTGGAATCAAATTTTCCATAAGAGTCACCTCCGTATCTATTTAGTTTTTTCATTAATTAATATGGTGTAAAAATTAATCGTGGCTTTCCACAACTTTTATAATACTTTTAATCGCAGCCATAGTCAAATAATTCAAAGGATCATTATGACTATTTAGCCTCATATTTTCTGACGCTTTTTTATAAAAAAGAAGACCCTCATTGGATTGAGGGGCCTTTTTAAGCTTTATAATTTGCGTTTTGCTAGTTTTAAAAAAATATCTCAAAAAATTATTTTTTAATTTCTTTAATTTTTTCTAGTGCTTCTTCATCGGCTTCTTCAGAAGTTACTGCCGAATGTCCACCAATTTGATAATGCTGTCTAACTTGTTGATCAATCTCTTCAAAGATGTGTGGGTTATCTTCTAAGAATTGTTTAGCACTTTCGCGTCCTTGACCAATTCTTTCTTCTTTATATGAATACCAAGAACCTGCCTTGTTAATAATATCCAAATCAGATGCCATGTCTACAAGCTCTCCAATTTGCGAAATACCGTAACCATAAACAATGTCGACCATGGCTTCTTTAAACGGTGGTGCCAGTTTATTTTTAACGACTTTAATTCGTGTCCGGTTACCATACACATCACCGCCTTGCTTAAGGCTTTCAGTTCTTCTGACTTCAAGACGAATAGAAGAATAAAACTTCAAGGCACGACCACCAGGGGTTACTTCTGGGTTACCGAACATTACACCCACCTTTTCACGAATCTGGTTAATAAAGAAAGCAATCGTATTGGTTTTGTTAATTGAGCCGGACAATTTACGCATGGCTTGCGACATCAAACGCGCTTGCAAACCAATGTGCGAATCTCCCATCTCTCCTTCAATCTCAGCTCGTGGTACTAAGGCTGCTACAGAGTCAACCACTACAATATCGACTGCTCCTGATGAGACCAAGGCATCTGCTATTTCTAAAGCTTGTTCTCCTGTATCTGGTTGAGAGAGTAATAATTCGTTAATATCAACTCCTAATTTCTCAGCGTAAACAGGATCTAAAGCATGCTCAGCATCGATAAAGGCAGCCAAGCCCCCCTTCTTTTGGACAGATGCAATGGCATGTAGGGCAACAGTAGTCTTACCAGAAGATTCCGGTCCATAACATTCAATGACCCGTCCTCTTGGATAACCACCAATTCCAAGGGCCACATCTAGGGCGAGGGAGCCTGAAGGAACTGTATCAATTTCAACGCTTGTTCGATCACCCAAACGCATGATTGCACCTTTTCCATAACTTTTTTCTATATTTTTTAGCGCTTGATCTAAGGCTTTTTGTCTGTTGGCATCTACCATATTATTTCCTCCGTTCATCAAGGTAATCTTATCTTAACAATTATTTAGTCCAAACTCAAGTTTTTTGCGAACTTTTGTTCGACTACTCTCTTAATTAATTCATAACCATAATTAGTGGCCAAGTCCCGTACATAGTCGCGCCCTCGATTGGGAAGCATGAGTTTCTGCCATTCGGTCGGACGATTTTTACTTGCACAAGCCAGATAGACTTCTCCAGCTGGATGTCCTTGATCAGAGCCCGGACCCGCTACTCCGCTTAAAGCCAGAGCGAGGTCACTGCCACTTAATTTTAAGCATTGTTCGGCCATAGCACAAGCGCATTGCTCACTATAGACTGAATATTCTTCAATTATCATAGGATCAACCGATAACAAATCTACCTTGGTTTGCGCTTGATAGACCACAAAGCCACCCTTTATGACTGTTGAAGCACCTGGAATCTGAGTGAGGCGACTGAGCATTTTACCTCCTGTTAAACTCTCAGCACCAGAAAGAGTGAGATTCAGCTGCTTCAATCGATCAATCAAATAAGCTTCTATAGTATGTTCTCTTCCTTCACCTATGTAATAGTCTTTTAATTTAGCGATTATTTGCTGGGCTGTTTTATCTAATAATTGGTTATTGTCAGCTGTTTTTTCTTGCTTTTGATTCAAGACTAGGCGAATATGTCTAGGCTTAGCATAAATCGCGATTTCCAGCTCTTTTGTTTTTTTAATAATTGGATCTAATATATGGGCCACTTGCGACTCGCCAATCCCATAAAAATTTAAATAGATGGATTTAATTGCTATGGTCTGGTCAATTTTTTCTTTAAAATAAGGTAAAACTTCTTTTTCAAGCATGGCCTTTAACTCACTAGGTGGGCCTGGTAAACATAGGTAATATTGATTAGCATCAGCAGCAAAATATAAGCTGCCACAGGCTAAGCCATCTTCTGTATGAAAACAATACCCCTCTTTAAAGGTTAAAGCTTGTTTATACTCTAAGGGTGAAAGTTGACGATTTTGTTTTTTAAAATAATCTTGAATGTATTGCCATTGTTGAAAATCAACAATTAATTCTTGACCAAGAAAGTGGGCTAAACTTTCTTTGGTTAAATCATCATGGGTCGGCCCTATCCCACCAGCTAAAACAATTAGTTCTGCTCTAGTCGCAGCGATTCTAATTGCTTCTTCAAGTCGCGTTGGATTGTCGTCTACCACTTGTTGGTTGAAAGACAAAATACCTATTGAAGCAAATGCTTGAGCTAGTAGTGCTGCGTTGGTATTAATGGTCTGTCCTTGAACCAATTCGGTCCCCACTGTGATAATTTCTAACTTCATTGCAGGCCCTCCATTTTATATATACCTATTAAAATTAAAAAAGGTGTTTTCTTTAAAAAAAAGCCATCAAAACGATGACTTTTAATGAAAATAATCTACTTAATATCGGTAAAAAGATGTCTCGCTTTATAAAAATATTCTACACCTGAATATACAGTAAAGAATAAAGCAACTCCCATTAAAAAATGTGCCAATGAGAAAGGCAACCATGTAAAGCCAGCATTATTCCAAAGAAAGAACAAAATGGCAAACATTTGACTGAAGGTTTTAACTTTTCCAGGCCAGGCCGCTGCCATTACTTTACCATTAGATTGAGCGAGTAGAACTCTTAAACCGGTCACTAATAACTCACGACTAATAATAATAATAACGATCCAAGCTGGGATGAATTGGTGTTCAACCAACAGGATAAGTGCTGCAATGACTAACAGCTTGTCTGCCATTGGATCCGCAAAGACACCAAAGGAAGTGACTAAATGTAATTTTCGCGCTAAGTAACCATCCAAATAGTCCGTAAAGGATGCTATGGCAAATACGAGCCCCCCAATAAAGTAAGGGGTAGCAAGAGTCGTTCCTAACAGTGTTAGATTGCCCCAATCCAAAGGTAAAGTTAAAAGACAAACAAAGATAGGGATTAAGAATATTCTAAAAACAGTTAAACGATTAGCAATGTTCATAATTTACTCTCCTGATGAATAATTGGGGTCTAATACCGCTGGACCCTCATAAGAAGTTTCTTCATTCTTTTCTCCCAGCTCATTAATGGCTAGCTCTTCAGTTGAAGAGGCGGTTTCATCTTTAACTTTAAAGATAATAACGCCAGGAACACTCGGATCAGGCTCAACTGTTTTACCGTTGACTATAAATTGAGCCCCTTCTGGATAACCTAATTCCATCCGCACAGTCTTGGTTGTATCATTGGCTTGATGTTCTAAAACTTCATCTTTAGAAATCGTTTGGTCAACTACCATACTTCCTTCTTCATAAATACCGACCCAAACAAAGGCATTTCCTTTGGCACCAAATTGATAATTTTCAATTGGACCTTCTAATTGGTAGGTTTTAATCTCGCCAGCTTGAGAGATTTCAGTAATTACTTCTTTTCCAACTAAAAGCTGGTTTTCCGCTAAGTCTTTTTTGTTATTAGCTTTTTCAGTCACCTCTGGCTCTTTTGTCGATCCATCGACTGGATTAGCCGACGGCTTAACAATTTCTAAGACATCAGCATTATTATTGGTTTGAGCGACTTGATTATCTTCCGTTGAAATCTGACGAATGGTATAAATTAAGATGCCGATAATACAGATAATAATTGCTGATAGAATAGCCATGGGAATATAAGAGAGGATTTTCTCCATCCGATTCGATTCATCATTTAAATGACGGCTACGTAACCGACTTGGCATTTCAGCCTCTTCTTCTCTTATCGGACTGCTTTCATTGTTTTGCACTTCCAACTCATTAGCATATTCCTTTAAAAGAGTATCTCCATCTAAACCTACCATATCGGCATACTGTTTCACAAAGGCTCGGGCATAGAAGTTTCCCGGTAGTTCTTCCAGTTGGCCTTCTTCGATCGCTTGTAAATATTTTTTTTGAATTTTAGTCATTTGTTGCAGGGTATTAAGTGTATACCCTTTATTTACGCGTGCTTCACGTAATCTTGTTCCTAATTCACTCATAATTATGACCCCTTCTATCTCTATCATTCACATTATAGCACAGTTAAAAGCCTTGGGTCAGATAAAAGTCCCTAATTAAGTTTAGTTGGCTTCTTTCTCAAGTAACTCACGAATAAGCGTATACATATATTTCTCAGCGTCAAAAGCTTGTAGGTCACTCGCTTGTTCACCCAAACCAATATATTTAACTGGAATATCTAATTCATGGCGAATAGAAAGAATGACGCCCCCCTTAGCTGTCCCATCTAATTTTGTTAAGACTAGTCCACTGATCTCGGTTGCTTCATTAAATTGTTTCGCTTGAATTAAGGCGTTTTGTCCGGTTGTTGCATCTAAAACCAAGAGAACTTCTTGTACGCCATTCGGATTTTCTCTTTCGATAATCCGTTTCATTTTAGCTAATTCAGCCATGAGATTTGCTTTAGTTTGTAAACGCCCTGCTGTATCAACTAAAAGGTAATCGTACTCTTCCGCATTGGCTTTTTTCACAGCGTCGAAAACTACAGAAGCAGGGTCTCCTTGGTCCGCTCCGGTCACTACTGGTATTCCTAAGCGCTCTCCCCAAACATTTAGTTGCTCAACTGCACCTGCTCTAAAAGTATCGGCAGCAGCCATTAAAACCTTATGTCCGGATTGTTTTAAATTATAAGCAATTTTACCGACAGAAGTCGTCTTGCCTACCCCGTTGACCCCCACAAATAAGACTACGGTTGGCCCGTTTGGATTTTCAATTAAATCAGGATTGACTGGTTGGTCTTTTTCATAAATTGCCACCATTTGTTCTAACATAACACGCTTAACATCTTGAGCTTTATGAACATTTTCAGCTTCTACTGCATCACGAATAGCATCCGTTAAAGCTAGAGTCATTTTGAAGCCAACATCGGCTGAAATTAAGATTTCTTCTAGATCATCGTAGAATTCATCATCTAATTCGCGCCAAGAAGTAAATAAATCCGTGATGCGGTCAGAAAAGGATTTACGTGTTTTTTCCATCCCCTTATCATACTTCTCAAAGACAATCTGTTCTTCTTGGTCTAAAATTTCTTCTTTTACAACCTTATCTTCACCTGTGAAAGCACGTTTGATGCGATCAAATAATCCCATATGACTTCCTCCATTCTATTGAATAAATTGATAAATTGCATGAGCGACACCTTCTTGATCATTGGATAAAGTAATGAAATCAGCCCTCTGCTTTAAAGTCTCTGCGCCGTTTCCCATCACCACTCCAAGACCAGCAAATTCAATCATGCGCTCATCATTCATCTGATCTCCTATTGCCATTATAGCAGAAGGTTGAATATTTAACTGATCAGACAACTTTTTTAAAGCATTTCCTTTATTGACTCCCGCTTTCATAATTTCTAATTGGAAAGGATGGGATCTTGATAGGGTATATTGACTGACAAGTTCTTTATTTAACAGTGGAATTTGCCGCGATAAATGGGCTTCATCAATCGTGACCACAAATTTCATAAAACGATGGGCTTCATCAAAATCATTAAAATCAATTTTGGTATGGGGGGCTGTAGAAACATTGCCCACATAAAAACTTTCATAACCTTTTGGGTAAGTTAAGGGTTCATAAACTAAATCCTGGTCTAGAACGTTTAAAGGTAAATTTAAAGTTGTTAACTCTCGATACCATGAGTGAAGATCTTGGCTACTTAACTCTTCTTGTATTAAGACTTGCCCATCACTAATTCTTTGAACAAAGGCACCGTTATATAGAATTAAATAATCATCCTCACTTTTTAAGCCGATTTGATCGATTAAATGATGCATGGTTGAATAAGGTCTACCTGTACATATTACGACTTTAACACCTCGCTCTTGAGCGTAATCAAGTGCTTCAAGGTTTTTAGCTGTAACTTCTTTGGAACTATTTAATAAGGTTCCATCTAAATCGATGGCTAGTAATTGAATCATTTTATCTACTCCTGATGGTCTAATGCTACAAAATCATTCATTTTCACCGCTGCTAGTTTAGAAATACCGGTTTGTTCCATAGTCACTCCATATAGAATATCGGCATATTCCATGGTCCCTTTGCGGTGGGTAATGACAATAAATTGCGTTTCTTGGGTAAAGTTTTGAATGTATTCCCCATAACGGTAAACATTGGCATCATCTAAAGCTGCCTCCACTTCGTCTAGAACCACAAATGGAACGGTCTTTGTTTCCAAAATAGCAAATAATAAAGCAATGGCCGTTAAAGCTCTTTCGCCTCCTGATAAGAGGGCTAAGTTTTGCTTACGCTTACCGGGTGGTTGAGCAATAATATCGACACCGGTAGTTAATAAATCGGTCGGGTCGGTTAATTCTAACTTGGCCTTACCGCCAGCAAATAAACGAGTGAAGGTCTTTTGAAATTGATGGTTAATAGCTTGAAAGGCTTCTTTAAAGCGACTACCCACTTCTGAATCCATTTCATCAATGGTATTATTTAGCTGCTCCATAGCTGTTAACAGGTCATTTTCTTGCTCAAATAACAATTGATAACGTTCATCCACTTCTTGATAGTCTTGAATTGCTGCTAAGTTGATAGGTCCTAATTGATCAATTTCCTTACGCAACTTTTTAACCACTTCTTTTACCTGAGCAACAGATTCTACAGGCTGGGCTAATTGAGTAGCTGCTTCGAACGACAAGGCGTAGGTTTCATTAAGATAGAGTAAATCTTGATCCATCTGATCTTCATATCTTTCAATCTTGGCTTGGCATTTGGCCTCTGCTTGGTATTGATATTGAAGCTGATCTTCGCTATTTTTTAAGGCCTGCTGATGACTCCTTAAACTTTCATTTAAACTCTGGCGGTCTTGGCGTAGAACGCTTAAATCAGCGTTGACTTGGTCTAAATCGCCTTCTGCTTGGCTTAAATCCATTTTAAATTGACTGATTGAATTTTCTAAGTTTTGAACTTCATTCCAGTCACTTTCTTCTAACTGTTGACTGGAAGCAATTAATTCTTCTAAATTTTGTGCTTGCTTAATTTCATTTTGCAGGCTTTCTCTTTTTTGTTTGGTTTCCATTTCCAAAAGCGCTAAATTGGTTTTGCTTTCATTCAAGTCGGCTTGAAGTTGTCCAATCTTCAGTTGTTTTTCCGATTGAGACAATTGCATGGATTGAATGGTTTGATGGACTTCTTCAATTTTAGCCTTTAGAGCTTGTAAGTCTTGCTCAGCTGCTTGAAAATCTTGGTGAGAAGCCTCAAAATCTTGAGTCATTTGCTTGAATTCATCGGTTAAAATCAATAGATGTTTATTTTTTTGATCTCGCTGTGACTGTATATTTTCAATTAAATTCAGCAATTTTTGGTGGTCTTGACTAAGTTGTTGGTGATCTGATAAAGCTTTTTGATAAGCCGTTTGAAATTGCGAAACCTTCTGATCACAACTTTCAAAAGTTGCCACTTGTTCTTTTTGACTCTTTTTTAGTTCTTTCAACTCTTTTTCAAGGCTTGCAATCTCTTGAGAGCGCCCCATTACAGATTGTGACTTATGCTTATTTCTTCCCCCTGTAACAGAGCCTCCAGGAAGGATCAAGTCGCCTTCAAGTGTTACGATTTTTAACTGTTGATGGCTAGCCTTAGCAAGTGACTGGGCATTTTCAAGTGTATCAACAATCACTGTAGACCCTAATAACTGCTGAATCACTAACTGATTTTCTGCTTTATAAGAAACTCGTTCACTAGCAATCCCCACCACACCTTGGTTTTGTTGGAGTAGCTCTTGGTGATGGGCCTTTAGGGTCCGAGCTTTCATATTACTTCTTGGTAAAAAGGTGGCTCGTCCGGCTCTTTTATTTTTTAAAAGTGATATGGCTTGCTTAGCAGCTTGGTCATTTTCTACAACAATATTTTGCAAACCAGCTCCTAAAGCAATGTCGATAGCAACTTGATCGTTTTTTTCAACTTCGATTAATTCGGCTACCGTTCCAATGATTCCTTGTAGTTGATCACGGTGGTTCATCACGACTCGGACTCCTTGGTAATAGCCGGCATATTCCACTTGCATTTGTAGCAAGCTTTGATACTTGGAGTGGAGCATTTGGATTTGGTGGTCTGCTTGGTAGATTACTTTCCTTAATTGATCACGATTGGCTTGGGCTTGATCCAATGCTTGGTGGGCCTTTTCCCCTTCAGTTTGAAGGCTTTCTAAGTCTGCTTTCACTTGTTTTATTTGATCGTGATAGCTAACTTCTTGGTCTTCAAGAGCTTGGATTTGAATTTGATTTTCCTTGATTTGGTCTTGATAGCTTTCCTTGCGTTGATCGAATTGTTGGCTAAATTTATCAAATTGTTGCAAGCGATTCTTTATAGCCGACTCTTGACGATAATAGTCAATCAATTCTCCCCTTAACTGATCTAACTCTTCATTCTTTAGCGCTTGAAAGTCATTAAGTTGTTGATTATATGCTTTTACTTCTTCTTTTGCTTTTCGAATACCTTCTTCTAATGAGTTTAAATTTTGATTAAGGGCCTCTTGTTGTTTTTGGTGGTCAACCCATTGATTTTGGTAGCGATCTTGATTTAGTTTTCTTTCTTGACTGGATTGATTGGCATAAAGCGTTTTTTGCTGAAACACTTCAATTTGGCCCTTTAATCTCTCAATCAATTGGATAAGTTTTCGACTTTCCATCTCTTCTTGATCAATGCTTTGATTTATCAAGTCTAATTGGTTCTGTTTATCATCGATTGATTGCGAAAAAGTTTTTTGATCATTCTTAACTCGGTCTAATTCAGCTTTTATTTGTTGGTAGTGGTCCTTGGCTTGTTGCCATTTAGCTTTAAAGTCTTGTATTTGAAAGGTATATAAGGATATTTCTTCTTCTTTCAATTGGGCCGCTTTCTCTTGGTAGGTCAAAGCCTTTTCTCTTTGTTCTTTAAGTGGCTGCAGTTGATTTTTTAATTCATGTAAAATATCCCTGACACGGTTCAAATGGTCTTGTGACCGCAGCAATTTTCTTTGAGCTTCTTGTTTGCGGTATTGATATTTTTGTACACCAGCTGCTTCTTCAAAAATTCCTCGTCTTTCTTCTGGTTTACTTAAAAAGATGGACTCGACTTTACCTTGGGAAATCATGGCGAAAGAATTTTTACCTAAGCCTGTATCCAACAGCAAATCAGTGATATCTTTTAAGCGAACATTTTTTTGATTGATAAAAAAATAACTCTCACCATTACGGTTATATTGACGCGTTATCGTAATCGTTTTGGGGTCCATATCAATATAACGATCCTCATTATTTAAAACCAAGGATACTTTAGCAATATTGACTGGCTTTCGATCGAGTGAACCATTAAAGATAACATCTTCCATCTTGTTACCACGCAAGGATTTAGCCGATTGTTCTCCTAAGACCCAACGAATGGCTTCAGATAAATTCGATTTACCTGAACCGTTGGGACCGACTATTGCTGTCATGCCCTGATCAAAATTAATGACTGTTTTATCAGCAAAAGATTTGAAACCAGTCATTTCGATTCTTTCTAAATACAAACAGCTACACTCCTTTTTGAAGATGGTGAATGGCTTTTTTAGCGGCCTTCATTTCTGCTTCTTTTTTACTTTTGCCACTGGCCTTAGCTATTAAGTCGTTTTCTAAATACAGCCCAATGGTAAAGGTTTGTGCATGAGAAGGTCCTTGAGTTGCTAGAAGACGGTATTCAATCTTAACTGTTCCCTTGACTTGAACCATTTCTTGGAACTTGGTCTTATAATCTTGCACGGTTAGTGTCAAAATTTCTTGATGGTGATCAAAGAGGACTCTACTCAGAAAGTTTTCAACCATATCCATACCAGTATCCAAATAAACTGCCCCCAAAAAGGCTTCAAATGTATCTGCTAAAATGGAATCTCTTTCTTTACCTCCCGACAATCTTTCCCCCTTACCTAATTGGATAAATTGAGGAAAGTCTACTTGTCTAGCTAAATAAGCCAGGCTTGGTTCCCTGACGAGCTGAGCTCGCATGCGTGAAAGATCTCCTTCAGGCTTATGGGGGTATTGTCCATATAAAAATTGACTAACCAGAATCTCAAGCACAGCATCGCCTAAAAATTCTAATCGTTCATTGGACTGAATTAAGTTCTCACCTTGCTCATTAATATATGACCGATGGTAGAAAGCTTGCTGAATAATCTTCTGGTTAGTAACTTTAATTTTTAATTCTTTTTCGATGTGTTCTATTAACTGATGCATGGCTTCGACTCCTATCAAATATACACTGATTTTACCAAAAATCCCTTGATTACACAAAGTCATTCAGCAATACAAAAATGAAATACCGTATATAAATAAAAAGATCAAGCAAAGCTATGCTTGATCTTCATCTTTTAAAATTTTAAATTATTCAGCAATTGGACTTTCAGCAGTTAAGCCTACTTGTGTCCAATCAAGATTTGCTCCAATTTCAACATCCCAATTCGTCACACGCTTATTAACGGCTGTTAATTCATATCTCCAAAGCGTTGGAATAACAGGAAGCTCTTCATGCATAAATTCTTGCCAAGCGTAGAAGGCTTTTTGACGGTAGTCATCATCAAACGATTCGTCTGATTCAATATCCGCTAATAATTGGTTATGTTCTTCATTCACATAGCGACTGTAGTTGAATTGTGCTCGTTCACCAAATAATCCATTTGGATTTGGATCGCCACCAGTACCAAAAGCAGCTTGGAAAATATGTATTTCTGGATCATCCTTCTTAATACGTTCATAGAAAGAATTAAACTCTAGTAATTGTCCATCTAATAGCTCTACAGGAATACCGACTGCGTTCCATGCTTGTACATAGTACTGAGCCAATGGAGCAGCTGTTTCACCACCTGACATTGAAGCGAAGTTCAAGGTGAATTTCTCGCCATTAGGATCTTCCACTAGACCATCACCATCCACATCCTTAAAGCCAGCTTCTGCTAGAATTTCCTTAGCTTTTTCTGGATTGTATTCATAGGCCTTAACGTCAGGATTTAAGTATTCTACAAAGTTCGGTGTAATCATTGAGTCTGCAGCACGACGCAATCCTTGATAGAATTCACGGCCGACTGAATCATTATCCATGGCATAAGCCATCGCTTGACGAAGAGCTTTATTGGATGTAACTAATTCAGGATCAAATTCGTTTTTACCTTCTTCTTCATTCCATTTACCCATCTTGAAGCCAATGTATGTATAAGCATTCTGCTCATAACCAATGGTAGTAAAGTTCGTTGCATCTTTATAAGTATCATACTTATCAGTTGGTAAGGTTGCAATATCAAAATTACCAGCCTTTAATTCAGCAACAATTGAATTAGGGTTGATGACATTCATTGTCATTCCATCTAATTTAGGACGCCCCTTATAATAATTTTCATTTACAGTATAAGTGACTGCTTCACCTGGTGTCATTGATTCCACCTTAAAAGGTCCAAAGCCTACTGGTTTCTCACGTACAGGTGCAGAGTCTTCCATATCAGCTACTTCGATACCTTCAAAGACATGCTCAGGTTCGATATAAGAAGAAATTCCTCCACCAGCTTGAACCATTGAGTTCGGAAAAGCCTTATAAGTAACGGTTAGGGTATAATCATCGACACGTTCCAACCCAGAAATTTCCTCGGCTTCGCCGTTATGATACTCGTCCATTCCTACCACATTCTCAAAATCGCTACCATAACGAATGCCGGTATAATCAGGGTGTCCTACTACATAGTAAGGAAAAATAACGTCATCTATCGTAATCGGTTCGCCATCATCCCACTTAACTCCTTCTGGGATTGTGATAGTTACTTGTTTATTTTCAACATCCATTTCCACTTTGGCAAAACCGGAATCATCGATCTTGAAGTTATTGTCGTAGCCGTATAGGCCAGGGTTAAAGTAAGCAATTACGGTTGCATCTGGGTTTCCTGTGTAAAACATATTATTGAAGACACCTGCAAATGCGGTATCGGAAACAAAGGCTACCTTAAGTGTTCCACCCTCCATGACTTCACCTTCATGCTCTACAGAAGTCGAAATGTCCGGTGCGGGGGCTCCTTCTCCATCTGCTTCCTCAGCTTGGACCATAGGTAGGGAACTCAATACCAAGGAACCGATTGTCATTGTTGTCATAAACTGTATAAGATGTTTTTCTAATGATTTTCTCATACTAAGCCTCCTCTAAATGTGATAATCCTATCATATAGAAATTATATGATTAAATCAAGTCTTTTCTAATTTTTTTTTAATATTTTTATCTTTTTCTAATAAAAACAAGCTTTATTAGGGGTTTATTTATGAAAAGTTTCCAAAGCTCACTTGTCTTAAAGGTTTTTCATGAAAATGTCTTTTCATTATTTTAAAGCTTATGACCCAACTAGTAATTTCTAGCAGAAAATCTTTTGATTTTTATTTAGCACTTACAAGATATAATAAAATTTCAAAACGAAAACTTTTCTGTAAGATTAAAATTTTCTCATAAAAAAAGAGCCCCACTTCTTACTCATCGCTTAACGCTAAAGTAAATAAAGGGTAAAGCTCTTAAAATTTTTATCCTCTTCTTTGTTTTGAATCTGCTACACGTTGGAAAGCTTGTCCGATATAGTTAATTGATAACATCATGATCAATACTAACAAGGCAGCTGGCAACCAAACCCACCATTTGTTTTCAATAATATCTGGTGTTCTAGCGTAACCAATTAGCGTTCCTAAAGAAGGTGTTCCAACAGGCAAACCAAAGCCCAAGAAAGAAAGTCCTGTTTCTAAACCAATATTACCGGCAAAGGATAGGGTTAAGTTGGTGATCATTAGCGAAGAAAGATTCGGTAATAAGGAGCCGAGCATAATTTTCCAATCTCTAGTCCCCATGGTTTTTGATGCCTTGATATAATCCTTGGATGCTTCTGATAAAGAAGCTGTTCGAATCAAACGGGTCTGCCCCATCCAACCAAATAAAGATATAATCCAAATCAAAGTCCAAGGGTCGAAGCGTTTAACGATTGTTACGACCGCAATAATAATCATGATTCTCGGTAAAACGATTAAAAAGTCTACCACACGCATAATAAAATCATCCACTCGACCCCCATAATAACCGGCAATCAAACCAATAATCGTCCCAAAACCTGCTGTTAATATAGTGACAGCCCAAGCGATAATTAAGGAATTTTTTGTTCCTAGTAAAAGCTGTTCAAAAATACCTTTTCCACCCTCATCGGTACCTAAAAGATAGCCTTTTTCGCCTGGCGGTGTAAAGCGGTCAAAAATGTTAACTATGCCTGCAGCATCGGAATCAATAAAGAATGCTGATAAGACCGCCGCTACGACAATAATTAATAAAAGAATTAATGATAAAACAGCAATTTTATCACGTGCAAACTCTCGACGAATAACTTCCCAACCCATCGGTGGAGTGGAAACTTGGTCTTGCAATAGTTCTTCATTTACTGTTACCTGTGTATTATTTTCAGCCATTATTCCACCTCCTATTTAATTCGAATTCTAGGGTCAACAAAAACCATAATGATGTCTGATAATAACGAACCTAAAAGGGTTGTAAATCCGTAGATCAATGTAATAGCTATCATTACAGAAAAATCACGTAAAGCGATTGATTCGACAAATAATTTTCCCATTCCTGGATAATTAAAGACTGTCTCAGTGAAGACAGATCCGCCTAACAAACCAGTGATGGTAAAGCCTAAAAAGGCAGCAATTGGTAGGATTGAATTCCGGAAGATGTGCTTGCGATAAACAACATTTTCTGGAACGCCTTTAGCCTTAGCTGTGCGAACATAATCTTCCGTTTTAGCATCAATGACTCCTGTTCTTAAGTATTGAATAGTAGAGGTTGTTGATAAAAGTGCCATTGTAATAGCTGGTAAAATAATGTGTTTAAATCTTGACAAAGCAAAATCAAGCGTTCCAGGCTCAAGACCCGGGTCTACTGTTCCAGTTGTAGGGAACCAGCCAAGAATATAACCAAATAACCAAATCATAAATAAACCCAATACGAAAGATGGAATAGCATAAGTTACAAAGGTATATAAGTTAACGGTTTTATCAAAAACGGAATTTTGATAACGACCAGAAAACAGACCTAATGGTAAAGCGATTCCGTACGAAATGATCACTGTTAATAAAGATAATTGTAAGGTGGGCCAAACTCTTTGACCAATAATCTTTAGAGTCGGTTGACGGTGATGCCAAGACCGTCCCCAATCACCTTGAAAGATACCAGTAATCCAATCAACATAACGCTCTGGCCACGGTTTATCTAGTCCTAGTTGCTCCCGCATGGCTGCTATTTGAGCAGGGTCCACATTTGGATCTTGTAAACCCGTCAACGCATCCCCTGGCATCAAAGCAGCCAAAACAAAGACAATGATACTTAAAAGAAAAATTTGAGGAATCATCAAAATGACCCTTCTTAAAATCGTCTTCCACATTTATTTCACTTCCTCTCTTTGAGCAAAGCCGACTTCTTTTAAAGCCACTTGGTGGTGATCATTAATCTTCTTCAGATCATAAACCCGTCCACTTTCCTCAAAATATTGACTGGCATTTTCATGATATTCTTTCTCCACTCGGAGACGCTCTATATGGTGCTCTCTTCGATTGTTTGGATCAACATGCGGTATAGCTGATAAAAGCCTTTTAGTATATATGTGTTGAGGATTTTTATAAATTTCATAATTAGAGCCATATTCAGTAAATCTTCCACGATACATAATGGCCAATTCGTCAGACATGTGTTTCACCACGCCTAAATCATGCGAAATAAACAAGTAAGAAACATTAAATTCTTCTTGAATACGTTTCATAAAGTTTAAGACTTGAGCTTGAACCGATAAGTCTAAAGCTGAAACCGGTTCGTCAGCAATGACTAATTTAGGGTTCAGCGCAACAGCTCTAGCTACCCCAATTCTTTGTCTTTGTCCTCCTGAAAATTCATGCGGATACTTGACTAAAGCTTCTGAAGTCAAACCGACTATTTCTAAGAGTTCACTTGCTTTTCTCTTTTCTTCTTCAATCGTTAAATGGGTGAAATTACGCAAGGGCTCCGCCATAATATCTAGAATCCTCTTCTTCGGATTAAAAGAAGAATATGAATCTTGGAAGATCATCTGAACATTGCGCCGATAATTTGACCTGCGACTGGATGCAGCATTCGAAACGTCTTCCCCTTCATAGATAATTTTACCCTCGGTCAATTTTTCTAAACCGATAATAGCTTTTCCAATAGTTGATTTACCTGAGCCTGATTCACCCACCAGGCCATAAGTTTTTCCTGCCTCAAAACTTAAGTCCACACCATCCACTGCGTAGACATGGTCAGTGATACGGTTAAAGAAACCGGATCGAATTGGATAGTGAACCTTTAAGTTTTCAATTGTAAGAAATTCTGACATTAGTCCACCTCCTCAGTGAAATAAAAGTGTTCATGACAAGTACAACGTACCCAATGTTCTGGTTTTACTTCATGGAGAACTGGATGCTCTTCATGATGTTCTTCAGGAATCCAAGGAATGCGAGGAGCAAAACGACAGCCTTTGCGTTCTAAACGGTTTAATGGAGGTACAACCCCATGTATTACATGTAGATCGCCCTTTTCATCAACTAAATCATTGGATTGCGGAATGGACTTTAAGAGTGAGCGGGTATAAGGATGTCTCGGATCATTGAAGAGTTCTTCGACACTTGCAACTTCAACAAATTGTCCTGCATACATAACTGCTACTCGATCAGCCGTCTCTGCAACTACTCCTAAATCGTGAGTAATCAAAATAATTCCTGATTCGGTTTCCTCTTGAATTTCATTCAAAAGATCCAAAATTTGTGCTTGAATAGTTACATCTAAAGCAGTTGTCGGCTCATCTGCAATAATTATTGGTGGTTTACAAGATAATGCAATGGCAATGATTACTCTCTGACGCATTCCACCTGATAATTCATGTGGATATTGCTTGGTCATTCTTTGAGGGTTTTCAATACCTACTTGGTCGAGTAATTCAAGTACGCGCTGAGTTCGTTGTTGTCCATCTAACTTGGTATGATAATACAAAGCTTCTTCAATCTGCTCACCTACTGTCATTAAAGGGTTTAATGACGCTAAAGGGTCTTGGAAGATCATGCCAATATCATTCCCGCGAATTTTGTCATAATCTGATTCATCATAATTAACGAGATTATCACCCTTGTAATTAATTTCCCCGGTAATTTTTGTATTCATGCGATTGTGTAAGCCTATGATTGAAGTGGCCAGGGTTGATTTTCCACAGCCTGACTCCCCAACAATGGCTAACTTTTCATTACGCGCTAGGGTAAAAGAAACCCCATCGACAGCATCGAAATACTGGTCTTTAATGCGAAAACCAGTGTGCAAATCTTTCACTTCTAATAATATCTCTTTTGATTCCATTTGAGGCCTCCTTTATCAATGACTATGACATCCATTTATTTTTCTGATCGTAATTGGTCGATATAAGAAACGGCGTCCTTAATATCTGAGAGCTTTTCAATTTTTTCATCTTCGAATTCTATATCAAATTCTTCCTCAATCTCCATCACGAATTCCACCATATCTAAAGAATCGGCGCCTAGGTCTTCAAAGGTTAGATTTTCAGTTACTTGATCTTCAGTAAGATCAAAATGCTCTACTAATAAAGTTTTAACTTTTTCAAATGTTTCTGTCTTCAAATTTTCCACTCCTTAATTAAAAAGTTATACCACAATGCCGGTTATATTATAATAACGATTATTTTCTAATCTGTCTATCATTTTTGTCACTATTTTCAAAAAAAGTGCTTATTTCTTCGGAAAAACCTGATAAAACGATTTCACGAGCTTGTCGAATAGCATGATAAATGGCGATGTCATTTGCTGATCCATGCGCTTTAATTACTGGCTTTTTAACCCCTAAAAGGACTGCTCCTCCTTGCTTGCTATCATCAAAATTTTCAGCCATCTTTTTTAATGAGGGTTTAATGAGAAGGCCACCAATTTTATTGGTGATACTACTCTCACTTAGAGTTCGTTTGAGTAATTTGAAGATGGATTTTAGGCTTCCTTCCAATGTTTTTAGGATAGCATTACCGGTAAAGCCATCTGTCACCGCAATATCTACCTGCCCATTTAAAAGATCTTTGGCTTCAATATTGCCTACAAAATTTAAACCACTCGCTTGATTGAGGAGTTGGTAAGCTTGTTTACGCAATTCATCTCCCTTTCCAGCCTCTGTTCCATTATTAACAAGCCCTACTCTTGCTTGCTCTATTTTTAAAACACTCTCAGCATAATAGCTAGCTAGTTGAGCATATTGTAAGAGGTGCTCTGCTTTTGATTCCGCATTGGCTCCGGCATCCATTAAAATTAAATGAGGAGATTTCTCATTAATAGTTGGGATGACCGGCATCAATCCCGGTCGATCGACACCTTTAATTCTACCAACCACCAATAAGCCGGTTGTTAATAAGGCACCTGTATTCCCAGCCGAAAGCAGTACATCTGCTTTACCTTCTCTTACCGCCTTGGCAGCAACCACCATTGAAGCATCTTTCTTGCGGCGAACAGCTTTTACCGGTTCATCTTCTCCTTTGATAACCTCAGTAGTCGGTATTCGGATTAAACGGTCATCAAACATATCTGGAAGATTTTTAAGGGCTTTCTCGTCGCCATAAAGATGAATTTCGATGTCCTTATAAGCATCTAAAGCTCTTAGAACTCCGTCAAATACGGCTTGTGGTGCATTGTCGCCACCCATTGCATCAATCGCTATTTTTATCATAAATTCCACTCCTAAATTTCTAATTTAATTAATTGGGTATATTTTTCAATTGTTTTTGTTTCTTTCTCAGTCACTATATCTGGTTGTCTCATTAAATGGTCGACTGCTTGATAAGCCGCTGTCATAATGGCTTCGTCTTGTAAGGGATGTCCATATGTAAATTGGGCAATTCCACTTTGATTTCGTCCTAGGACATCTCCCATGCCACGAATTTCCATATCCGCTTTTGATAGTTCAAAGCCATCTTGACTTTCGACCATCTTAATCAGACGTTCTTTTCCTTGTTGGGTCGTTGGGTTGGCAATTAAAAAGCAGTAAGAGGGTAATGGGCTTCGCCCTACCCGCCCTCTTAACTGATGGAGCTGGGCTAAACCAAAACGTTCGGCTGATTGAATGACCATGACCGTTGCATTCGGTACATCCACACCGACTTCAACCATAGTGGTTGCTACTAAAATTTGAATTGCTTGAGCCTTAAAAGCTTTCATCACTTCTTTTTGTTCTTCTTTACTCAATTGACCATGCAAACTATCGATTGTAACTCGTGGAAATTTTTCTCTTAAACGTTGACAAGTCTCTTGTACATTTTCAACTTGTTCCATAAATTCACTGGCTTCAATTAAAGGCAATACATAATAGATTTGATGACCCTTATCTAATTCTTTTTGCATACGGTCATAGACTGTGGCAATGTGCTTATCACTAACGGCTTGTGTCTTAATTTCAACCCTTCCACGCGGTAGACCTTCCATGGTTGAGACGCAAAGGTCGGCATAAAGGGTCTGAGCCAAACTTCTGGGTATGGGAGTTGCTGTCATTTGCAGGACATTGGCTTCTTGACCAGCCAGACCTTTTTCTAATAAGTTCTGTCTTTGGCCAACACCAAAGCGGTGTTGCTCATCTATAACGATATAGCCGAGTGATTTAAAATCTACTCCCTCTTGAATTAAAGCATGGGTACCGATAATCAATCGGATGCGTCCTGTTTTTAGACCTTGTAAAACAGCTTTTTTTTCTGAAACTTGCCTCTCAGAAGTTAATATTTCTGCATGAAAACCACTCTTTTCAAAATATTGATTAAAAGATTGATAATGCTGCTGAGCTAATATTTCTGTTGGAGCCATCAAGGCTGTTTGATAACCTGCTTGCACACTAGCAATCATGGTCAAGAAGGCAACTAAGGTCTTACCGCTACCTACATCTCCTTGCAATAAACGGTTCATTGGATAAGGTGATAAAAGATCGCGACAAATTTCATTAACCGCTTTTTTTTGTGAATCCGTTAATTCAAAAGGGATGCTTTGGATAATTTGTCGTAATTCTTCAACTTGATAGTGGATTTGAATACCCTTAGTTTTTAAGCGGTTAAATTTGGCGCTTTGTAAGCGCCATTGGTAAAGAAAGAACTCCTGGAAGATGATCTTTCGCTGGGCCTGTCTTTTCGCATTATCTTTCTTAGGAAAATGCATGGCCCAAAGTGCTTCCTTCAGATTTATTAAGTTAAATTGTTGATTTAAATAAGTCGGAATGATTTCTTCAATACTTTCTTGATAATCAACAAAGGCTTGCTTGATGGCTTTGACAATCTGGCCCTGACTCAGTCCCTTGCTAGTATGGTAAATGGGTGCATAGTCCTCACCTGCTGACGGATTAATTAATTTCATGGCCATTAGCGACTGGTTACTTTCATGCCATTTACCATAGATAGCTCGCGTTTGACCTAATTCAATTTGTTTCTTTAAGTAGGGCTGGTTAAAAAAAGAGACGGTTATCACTTGATGGCCATCTACAGCCAATTTAAAACTTAAGCGACTTTTCTTTCTACCAAAATAGTTGACCACAGCTGGACTAACAACTTTTCCCATCAAGACAACTTTTTCCTGGTCAAGAATAGTTTCTAACTGGCGTGCTTGGATATCCTCAAAACGAAATGGAAAATGAAACATTAAATCCTTTACTGTTTCAATTCCTAATTGTTTAAATAAAAGACTGGTCTTGGGGCCAACACCTTTGAGCTGATCGATAGGATCTAACCAAGACTTTCCCATCTTCTTCCTCCTCTTTGAGCAAAAAAATAAATCACCACCTAGAAACTAAGTGGTGATCAGCTATTTTCTAACAATCTAATCCACCGTTACAAAATAATTGTAGACTGGTTGGTCTCCTTGAATAAGTTCAAATTCTATCTCAGAGTTAGTTTGTTCAAAATGGTCAGCAACTTCTTGGGCTAATGAATGATCACCCTCTTCGCCAATAATAACCGTTACTAACTCACTTGATTCATCCACCATTCGATTAACCAATTGGATCAGAGTTTCTTTTAAATCAGTGTGGGTTAAGATTATATCGCCATCTAAAATACCCATAAAATCGTTTTCTTTAATGGATAGGCCATTAATTTCTGTATCTCGAATAGCATGAGTAATTTGTCCAGAAGCAACGCTTAGCGCATACTCTTCCATAGCTAGTCTGTTCTCTTCAATGGCAACTGAAGGATCATACATCAACATGGCTGAGATTCCTTGGGTGATTGACTTTGTGCCCACAACTACCGTTGGTACTTCACTGACTTCAGCCGCTTGTTGAGCCGCCATAATAATATTCTTATTATTCGGTAACAAGATAATATTTTTGGCGTTAACTCGCTCGATTGCTTTAATGAAGTCTTCGGTAGAAGGATTCATTGTCTGACCTCCAGAAAGGACTTCCTTTACTCCAATAGAATGGAAGAGCTCTGTCAAGCCTTTACCTGAAGCTACAGCAATCACTGCGTAATCTTCTTGAGTTTGAGGGACAGCTTGTTGACGCAGCGTAGTCTCTTTGTCTTCTAAGTCTCTAACTTGCTCACGCATATTATCGACTTTAATTTTAATTAACTCACCAAATTCTTGACCCAATTGCATAATCTCGCCTGGATCTTCCGTATGGATGTGAACCTTAACAATTTCATCATCAGCAACAACCAGCAAAGAATCACCTTTTTTATCAAGCGTTTGTCTAAACTCTTCATAATCAAAAGCTTTCTTAACAGTCTGTCCTTGTCCAATTCTTACCATAATTTCGGTACAGAAACCATAGGTAATCTCATCCATAGACATTGGGTGTTCATTCATTTCTTCGAAGATTGCGTGGGCATGGTCATTAGATTGGTCTTCAACTTCATCGATAATGACTTCCCCTGAAAGATTGGCAAGGAAGCCTTCATAGATACATAAAAGCCCCTTACCACCCGAATCGACTACACCCACCTGTTTTAAAACTGGTAGTAATTCAGGTGTTCGATCCAATGATTCTTTTGCCTCTGCTACGATCGTGCGCATCACTTGTAGGATGTCTTCTGTTTGCTTAGCTTCTTGTTCACCTTTTACAGCAGATTCTCTAGCAACAGTTAAAATGGTTCCTTCAACTGGCTTCATCACTGCCTTATAAGCTGATTCCACACCACCAATAAAAGCCTTAGCAAAGTCTTTGGCATTTAATTCTTCACAATCTTTAATTGCCATTGAGAAGCCACGGAAAACTTGTGACAAGATAACGCCTGAATTTCCTCGAGCCCCCATTAACAGTCCTTTGGCCACGGCATTTGCTAATTCTCCAACATGATGACTAGTAGAATTACGCATATTCTCAACACCTGATTGGAAAGTCATATTCATATTAGTTCCTGTATCTCCATCAGGCACGGGAAAGACATTTAACGAATTCACTAAGTCAACATTTTCAGCCAGGCGCTCGGCACCTGCTATAAACATCTGTTTAAAGTCAGATGCTTTGATTGTTTTCAGTTCCACACTTTACCTCCTAAACGATCCTAGTCGATAGTCACACCCTGGACATGGACATGAACAAAGTCCAATTCAAAGCCCAAGAGTTGCTCGACATTGTATTTAACAGCTTGTTGAATATTTTGACAAATCACAGAGATTTTTGTCCCGTAAGAAACGACAATATAGACATCTACTGAAATATTGTCTCCTTCTTGAGAAATTAAAACACCACGTGAATAGTTTTCTTTCTTAAGAATGTCTGTTAAATTATCACGGAAGAAATGTTTACTTACCATTCCTACAACACCGTAGTTGTCAGTAACTGCTGCACCGACAATGGTTGCAATCACTTCATTTTCTAAGGATATCTCTCCATTTGGAGTTTGGATATTAATAGCCATAAAGTACCTCCTTTTTGTTGTCCACCATAGTTTAGCATAAATTTTTTAGCTTAGCACCTATTTTAATAGTTTTAGTAACGAGATATTTAAGATTAGTAGTTAATTTCATCATAATTCACTTGCTTCAAAAGTCAAATTATGGTAAATTAATTTGGTATGAAATGTAACTTTTAAATTGTTACAAGGAAAAGGAGGCAGAACCATGGCTAAAGAATGTTATTTCACAGGGCGTAAAGCTGTATCTGGTAACAATCGCTCTCATGCAATGAATAAATCAAAACGTCGTTTTGGCGCTAACTTACAAAAAGTACGTGTTATGATCGATGGCAAACCTCAAAAAGTTTGGGTTTCAGCGCGAGCATTAAAATCAGGTAAAGTTGAACGTGCTTAATCAATACATTAAAACCTCCTAGCCAATCATCATCAAGATGAAGCGCTAGGAGGCTTTTTTGTTTTGTTTAATCTTTTTCTTTTAGCATAAATTGATTGCCCTCTTCATCCACCAAATTAGATTCTTCATTTAGTTCAAAGCTGAAAAGTTCTTTATCCGCAAAAGAAATGGTTAGTTTTTGATCTTTTATTCTGTAGGTTGGATTATGTACGATAATTTCAACTGCCATAGGAACTTCATCAGAAAAGCGCAAGTTAATATATTGTTGATTTTTTAAAGATTCTGCTGCTTCATCTGTTTTTACCATCATTAAACGCCCATCCTGATTAATGCTCTCGGTATATAATTGTAGTAATGCGTCCGAATAATCACCTTCCAAAGCTGCTTGTCCAAAGTAAGACCGGCCTAAAATTACTTTCAATAAGTCTTCTTCTATTTCGAACCCCATAATATTTGAGTTTTCTTCAGTCAAATAGCGTCCCTCAAAATCAACTATCTCCTCTTGAGCAGATATAGCTGGCGGTAGCATGAGTATCATAATCATTATTAAAGCAAAAAGCTTTTTCATCCCATCAACTTCCTTTCCTAATAAAAACTTGATTAAATAAACTTCGAATATCATTTATTAAGCAAATTTTAACACAATAATGAAAGTGCTTCAATTTTATATCCCTATCTTCTATTTTTAAACTCAAGCCTTTATTTTCCTTTTTCCCAAATAACCATCAAGAGACCTTCAGTAAAAGAAAGATTTACTTTATGCTGATCGACATACTCATTAGACACCAAGGCTCGAGGAAAAGCATAATCTGTTAGACCTAGTTCATATTTGGCCTGCTTAATCTGCAGCTGCTTAACAGCCGTCATTGAAATAATGGATAAGTAGCGGCAATTGTTCAAGTCTTGTAGAAAATAATTGCCTGGTTTAAAAAATCGCACCACTTGATCTTTTTCAATAAAGCTTAAACGGGGGATAATTGCAAAATAGCGTTCTTGAAAGACGAGCCAAAGGTTAGCAATTAAATGATCTAAACGTCCCTCTCCATTACCTATTGCGCCATATACTTCCACCGGACATCGACTGTCTTGTTTAAGAGCGAATTCAAGGCCCAACTCCATATCGGTATCATCTTTGGCAGCTGGATATTTTAAAACCTCTTGACTAGCCGCTTCAATCTTACTAAATTGGGTGGGAGTGACCGAGTCAAAGTCTCCAATTGCAACGTTCAATCGGTAGCCTGCCTTCACCAATTGGAGGGCCCCTTCGTCAACTCCAATGAGATAAGTCTGATCTGTCACCTCAGACAAATGGCTGAGGGCTGGATTAGGAGCCCCAGCACAGATAATAATCTTATCCACCATACTAATTGGCCTTAGGGTCTTAAGGAAGCGATAGCTGCAGCCAGATCCATTTGCTTAAAGATGTAGGAACCAGCTACTAAAACATCTGCACCAGCTGCTATACAACTTTTAGCTGTTTGATCATTGACCCCACCGTCTACTTCAATCTCATAGTGATAATGATCATTTTCTTGACGTAATTTGGCTAGTTTTTCTACCTTCTTCATGGTTGATTCAATAAAAGCCTGACCACCAAAGCCTGGATTAACAGTCATCACCAAGACTAAATCCGCTAATTCCAATAAAGGATAAACCGCTTCGACTGGAGTTCCTGGATTAATAGCCACTCCCGCTTTTTTTCCTAAGGCTTTTATCTTTTGTAAGGCTGAATGAATATGTTGGGTCGCTTCCACATGCACGGTGATAATATCCGCTCCCGCATCAGCAACCATTTCCAAATACCGCTCCGGTTGATCCACCATCATGTGACAATCAAAAACCATATGGCTATGAGATCTTAATCCTTTAAAAATCATGGGACCAAATGAAATATTCGGTACAAAGCTGCCATCCATAATATCAATATGTAGATAATCTGCTCCACCCTTTTCAATGGTCTGGATATCTTCTAACAAGTGATTAAAATCAGCGCTCAACATTGAAGGTGCAATTTTCATGACTATTCTCCTTTAATAATAAATTTTTTTGTTTTCAATTTTTTCTAAAATCTGCAAATAATTTTGATAACGGCTGTTACTTATTATGCTACTTGCCACCAACTCTTTCACTTGGCAATTAGGTTCGTTCTTATGGATACAAGATCTAAACCGACACTTTGCACCTGCTTGGTGAATTTCTGGGAAACAAGCGGCCAGTTCTTCTTTTTCTAAATGGTCGAAATCAATAGCTGAAAAACCGGGTGTATCGGCTAAGAGTCCTTGACCAAAACGATAAAGAGTAACTTCTCGAGTGGTATGCTTACCGCGGTTTAAATGGCTGGATATCTGGTTGGTCTTAATTTCAGCTTGAGGTAGCAGTTTGTTTAAAAGGGTCGATTTTCCCACTCCCGATTGACCGGTCATTACATATATTCCTTGTTGGAAAATGGTTTGAATAGCTTGCATCTTTTCATTGGATTGGTCAAAGAGAAAAACATCATAACCAATTACTTCATAGATTGCTCTGATTTCTGCTACTAAGTCATTGGCTGCATCCCGTCCCTGATGCTCGATTAAAAGGTCATATTTACTCAAGATAATAATGGGTTGGATGCGATGAGACTCCATCGAAACAAGGAAATAATCTAATAAATTATAGGAAAACTCAGGTTCAACTAAGGACATGACAATGAGAGCATAGTCGACATTAGCAACAGCCGGTCGAATCAAAAAGTTATCTCGTTCGAAGATCTCTTCTAATCTGCCCACTTGACTTTCATCTTGTTGATCCATGACAAATCGTACGCGATCTCCCACTAAGGGATTGGTCTTCAAGTGACGAAAGTTACCTCTTGCTTTTGTTACAAAAGATTCTCCTTGCGACCATACATAATAGAAGCCACTAACTGCTTGATAGATGATCCCTTCATGTGAGGTAATAAGCTGTTTCAAATAATTTCCTCCTTTGGTCAGTATTTATTCAGAAAAAAAGTTAAGAGTCAGTAATGCTGCTCTTAACTCTTCAAATTCTTAATTAGGATAAACGGCTGAGGACTGTGCGACAATTTCGCCGTCTCTTAAGACACGGTACTGTCCGGATCCTCCTTCGGGAATATAGAGGACGATTTGAATTTCACGCGATTCGGTGATTTCAATTTCACGCGCAACTTGAGTGATATTATTACGGTCATCTCCTATAAAAACTTGGATTTTATTCGGTAATGGCTTGCTTTGTTCGTAGTCATTTTCAGCATACTTAGGGACATAATCAAGGTATACCGTTTCTGTGGCAGTCGACACTTCTGCTTTTTCTTCACCTTGAGAAACCGTCACCTTAATGGTGTCTCCTTGAGCAATGGGTGAGCCTGAAAGTGGGTCTTGATCAATGACAATCCCTTCAGGTAGATAATCATGATATTGATAAGCTTCTTCTACATAGAGACCATAAGTGTCTGCAAACTTATAGACCATATCAATTGATAAATTAGTAAAATCTTGCATGGTCGTTTGCTCAGAATAGGATCCGATTACTAAAATAATTGAACTTTCACCAGGAACGACTTCCGTACCCGGTGCAATACTCTGTTCTAAAATTTTACCTGCTTCTGACTGACTAGCTGCTAAATACCTTAAGTCAACTATAAAACCTGCATCAATTAGTTTACGACGGACCGGCTCATAGTTTTGATTGAGGTAATCACCGATTTTGACTCTCGGCTTGCCGTCAGAGAAGGTTAAATTAACTTTAGAGCCACGATTTATGCGGTCCCCTGATTGGGGATCACTTTCAATAATTTGGCCGCGCGGAATAAGATCATCCCAAACAACAGTACTTTCGCCTAGCATTAAATCATTCTCTTCTAGTAATTCAATGGCTTGTTTTTGGTCTAGGCCAGCCAATTCAGGAACGATTACACTGGCAACGAATAAGCGATAGGCGAAAAAGACAGCTAAAGATAGTAAGGACAATATCGTAGCAAAGAAGAGAATTTTAAAAATCTTGGACCCTAAATGGCTAGTTTTTTTATCTGGTAAATCAAAAGTTGGAAACTCCTCTTCATTTAAAGGCTCAGGCCCTTCGATTGTTTCCGTCAACACACGATCAGCGGCTGGAATGGGCTGAATGGATTTAAATTGTTCTGATTCATCCAACTGACTGCTAGGAATAAAGGGTTTTTCATCAATACGTCCGACACTAAGAGAAGAAGATAAGTCGTTAAACATCTCTTGAGCCGTACGATAACGATCCTTCGCTTGCTTAGCCGTCGCTTTTAAGACGACATTCTCTAAGCTTTGAGGAACATATTCTAAGCGCTCTCGAATAGTTGGAAAGGGTTCTTGAAAATGTTTAAGTGCAATCGAAACTGCGGATTCACCATCATGTGGGACAGAACCCGTGATTAGCTCATATAAAACTACACCCATGGCATAAATATCTGATTTAGTGGTTGCACTATTGCCCTTGGCTTGCTCGGGCGATAGGTAATGAACTGAGCCTAGCAAGGTGTTGGTTTGAGTAATCGAAGTATCTGATAAAGCCACAGCAATACCAAAGTCCGTAATCTTAACCACATTATTTGCAGTAATTAAAATGTTTTGTGGTTTTATATCGCGGTGAATAATACGATTTTTGTGGGCCACATCGATAGCCGCTACAATTTGTCCCATAATGGAAACAACTAGTTCTAGCGGGACAGGTGCATTCTTTTTGATAAAAGTTTTAAGGTCTTGACCTTTTACATATTCCATCACAATATATTGCTGTTTTTCATGTTCATCGACATCATAAACTTCTACAATATTGGGATGTAGAAGTTGACTGGCTGAAATGGCTTCTCTTTGGAAACGACGAATCGCATCTTGATTATCCTGGAAGTCATAGCGTAACACCTTCACAGCTACGTCTCGATCCAAAATTAAATCATGAGCTAAAAAGACATTTGCCATGCCGCCTTGACCAATGACAGAAGTTAGGACATAACGATCGGATAGTTTATCCCCTATTTCCATGAATAATGTCACCTCCTTCGTCCTCCAAATTAAAATCGCTGGCTAGAATAATAGTAATATTATCGAGACCCCCAGCATTATTAGCCGCTGCGACTAGTTCATCACCTAAGCGGTCTAAATCTGTTTGATTATTAATTATTTGTTCAATTTCTTCATTTTTAAGCATGCCGTTTAAACCATCCGAGCAAAGCAAGAGAAGTTCCACTTTATCAAGAGAAATCTCTGAAAAAGCTGGTTCTAAAACCATTGGTGTTCCAATGGATTGGGTGACCACATTACGACGTGGGTGATCAATACTCTCTTCTACTGTTATTTCACCTGTACGAATTAACTCATTGACTAAAGAATGGTCTTCGGTTAATTGCTTTAATTGGCCCGCTCCGTATGCATAAGCCCGCGAATCACCGACATGACAAATAAGAATGGTCTGCTCGACAATTGTTGCAAGTACAATTGTCGTTCCCATTCCTTCATAATCTGGATTAAGGTCTGCTTGATTCAAAATGAAAGTATTCACTTGATTGGTCATTTGGGTCATCCAAGCATGCGCTTGGGTGATGGTCATAGGGTAATCAATTGTTTCGAATGCCCGACCAACAAACTCTGTCGTTTGTTGACTAGCAATATCTCCTGCCAAGTTGCCTCCCACGCCATCACATAGAATAAAAAGGATTTGTTGGTTTTGAGAATAAAAATAATCCGCATAATCTTGGTTAGAACTTCTCTTTCTCCCTATGTTTGAATGTATAGTGATTTTCATAACTCACCTCAATCTATTTTTTTAAGAAAACGACTGATAAAAAAGCCATCTGTTCCATGCTGTTGGGGCCAAATGCGAAGAAAGCCTTGGGAAGTTATTACATTATCTGTTAAAACTTCTTCAGCTAGGATGGACTCCACTTGCCACTCACTATTTTCCTTTAAGATTTCTTCAATTAATTGTTCATTTTCCTCATAAGTCAGGGTGCAAGTAGAATAGACTAAGCGACCACCTGGCTTGAGCAAAGAAAGCATATGATTAAATAATTGCTTTTGTAATTTAACCAGTTCTTGAATAGCGACAGGCGACTTCTGATATTTGATTTCAGGTTTACGACGCATCAAACCGATACCCGAACAGGGTGCATCTAAGTATATCACATCAAAAGCAGTTTGAGAAAGTGGTTGGAAGTCCAAGGCATCGGTTACTATTGAATCTATCTTATGACTTAAGCCTAACCGCTCGGCATGATCTTTTAAGATACTTAACTTATGCTTAGAAATATCTAAAGCTGTTAAGTGTCCGTCAGTTAGAAGTGAAGCAATATGGCTAGCTTTTCCTCCTGGAGCTGCACATGCATCCAAAACATTTTCAGAACCTGTCAATTTACCTAAAGGTGCAACCAGCATGGATGATTCATCCTGAATGGTAAACAAACCTTCCTGATAAGCTTGACTATTAAAGACATCCCCTGCTGTGATTCGAAAACCAAAAGGAGAAACTTGACTGCTAGTAACCGCCAACCCTTGCTCTTTTAATTGGTCCATGATATGTGATCGTTTGGCTGTTGGACCATTGATTCTAGCACTCAAATTAGGAACTTGATTCAAACTAGAAAGAAATGCTTTGAGCTGATGTTCTGGTAAGTGCTGGTCAAAGTATTTGACCAACCAAAGCGGAACGGAATGCTCAATCGATAGTCTCTCCAAGGGTTCTGTGATTACCGTCAATGACTGAGGCTCTTGGCGGAAAAAGTTACGTAAAATAGCATTAACTAATTTTCCAATGCCTTGGTGGCCGTTTACTTTGGCTATCTCGACTGCTTCATTTACAATAGCGTGCTGAGGCACGCGGTCTAAATAAACAGCTTGATAGATAGATAATCGCAATAGGCTGCGTACCCAATCTTCTATTTTACCTTTTACTAAATCCTGTAAATAGAAATCCAAGGTCAAGCGACGTTGGACACTACCGTAAACCACCTTAACCACTAAATTTTTATCTTGACTGCTTCGATTACTAGAAGCCAGATAATTATCTATCACGATATTAGAATATTGGTCTTGGTTATCAATTTGATCTAACAATCTCAGCATGTCCCAGCGGAGATTGTTTTTCAATTTTGTTTGGCTTCTTTGTTTAATTTTCATTATTTATTAGTCCTTTTCACTGTCGAATATCTTACCAATTAAACTTTCTGCCGGTGTCCCTTTTAAGTATTCTTTAACCATCATCCTTTTTTTTCCAGCGGGTTGGTATTCACTAACTGCTAAGTAGGAATCTTGACCACATCGAACATAGAAGTGTTCTTCATCAGCAGCAACAATTTGGCCCGGAATTTCTTCTGTTAATATTCTTTCAATGTTATCATCCAGTTCTTTTAAGGGTTGAGCTTGCCAGATTTTTACTCTTTGACCATCTAGTAGGGTATAGGTTGTTGGAAAAGGTCTAAAGGCGCGTATATGACGGTCAATGACACGCGCACTTTGCAACCAATTTAACTGCTCTTCATGCTTTTTGATGGTTGGAGAATATAGTACTTGGCTATATTCTTGTGGAGTCGCTTCATACTCCCCATTAAAAAATTTCGGCAAGAAATTCAATAATAATTCTTTACCAACGACAGCCAGTTTTTCAAACAGTATGCCCACATCATCCTTCTCAGAAATCGGTAAAACTGTTTGAATGAGAATATCCCCAGCATCCATTTCTTCAGTCATTTTCATAATTGTTACACCCGTCTCTTCTTCACCCCGCCAAATTGCATAATGAATTGGAGCCCCTCCACGATATTTAGGTAAGAGTGAAGCATGAACATTAATAGACCCTTGACTGGGTGCTTCTAATAAAGCAAGTGGTATTTTCTGTCCGTAAGCAGCCGTTATGATTAAATCGGCTTCTGTATTCAATAGAGTCTGATAGTCCTTTGAATCGGCTAACTTTTCCGGTTGAAAGACTGGAATATTAGCTTCTAAAGCTGTTTTTTTAACTGGAGGTAGTGTTAGAATACGTTTTCGACCAACTGGACGATCTGGTTGAGTCACTACTGCAATCACTTCATACTCTACTTGTTGAATTAATCCTTTCAGAATGGTTGCCGCAAAAGGAGGGGTTCCCATAAAAATTATTTTTTTCATTCAATAACCTCTTTCTAAATAAAATACTGGGGTTCATGGTCTATTTGAACAAAGACTCCCTTGGCCTGGCTTTCTTGACTAGCAAGAAGAATAGTTTGTAGCTGATCTTTAACTAAGTCTACTTCTTTATATTTTAAGAGCAAATGGAATTGATAATAATCATTGATTCTTTCAATTCCTCCTGTTGAGGGACCTAATATCATTAATTGGGTATTCACTTTGTCCATCAATTGATCCTTGAGTTGATAGATCATTTTTTGAGCCTTGCCTCGGTTTTTAGAAGACACCTTAATTAATGTTGTATAAAAATAAGGAGGATAATGGCTCATATGGCGTCTTCGCATTTCGTAATAAAAAAAATTGTCATAATCATGTTTTTTGGCTAGCTGAATCACATAATGGTTAGGATTATAGGTTTGAATGACCACTTCGCCTTTTAGCTTGCCTCGCCCTGTTCTTCCGGCTACTTGAGTCAGCAACTGAAAGGTTTTTTCAGCAGCTCTAAAGTCTGGTAAGTTCAAACCAGTGTCTGCATTAATAACACCAACCAGGGTTACCTGTTCATAGTCGAGACCTTTAGCAATCATCTGTGTTCCTAAAAGGATTGAACCTGCTTGACTGGCAAATGCTTTTAATAATTTTTTGTGAGCGCCCTTGCGTCGAGTGGTGTCATTATCCATACGGATAATGGGTGTTTGAGGAAAGCGTTGCTTTAAACTTTCGGCTACCTTTTGAGTGCCAATGCCTTGTTTTCTCAAATGCTTAGAACCACACTGAGGACAATTGGTTGGCAGTCCTACTTGGTAATCACAATAATGACATTTAAGCTTTTCTCCAGTCTTATGGTAAGTTAAAGAGATGTCACAATGTGGGCATTGAATGACATGACCACATTCACGGCATAAGACATAAGAGGCATAGCCTCTGCGATTTAAAAGCAAAACAACCTGTTCTTTAGACGCTAATTTTTCGGCAATTTTATCTTCTAAAAGTTGAGAAAGTTCCAGTGTTTCTTGATCCAATAAATGCTGAGTCATATCCACTATGGTTACGGGTGGTAAGGGTTGTTGATTAACACGTTGGTCCATTCTTAATAATTGATACTTACCAACTTCAGCCCGAGCACGTGATTCTAAAGAAGGTGTGGCTGAACCTAAAACTAAGGGACACTGATGGTATTTTGATCGCCATTTAGCAACTTCTCTTGCATGATAACGTGGATTGTCTCCTTGTTTATAGGTCGTTTCATGTTCTTCATCAATAATAATGATGCCGATATTTTTTAACGGAGCAAAAATAGAAGAACGCGCTCCGACGACCACTTTCGCTTCTTGCCGAATGATTCTGCGCCATTCATCATATTTTTCGGTCAATGATAAAGCTGAATGCAAAACGGCAACGCCTTTGCCAAAGCGACCAATCACCTGGTCTACCATTTGTGGTGTTAAGGCAATCTCTGGCACTAATAGAATCGCTGATTTACCAGCTTTAAGGGCTTCAGCTATTAATTGTAAATAAACTTCGGTTTTACCTGATCCGGTGACTCCTTGCAATAAAAAGGTTTGGGCTTCTTCAGCTGTCATGTGATTTTTTATAGTCTCAAATGCTGTTTGTTGCTGTGCTAATAAGGCTTTGGCTGAGGAAGGAAGTGCTTGATCTACTTGATAAGCTGGCCGATAAACTTCCCTTTCTTCCAGCGTCAACCACCCCTTTTTAATCATGGTATTAAGGGTGGCCTTAGAAACTTGAGCCAGCTTTGCTAATTGATCGAACTCTATGGCTTGAGTCCATTGATGGTCGATGAGGACTGATAAAACTTGACCTTGTTTATGACTGCGTTTATCTAAATGATCGAGTAAGTCTTGGTATTCTGCCTGTGAACGATTAGGCAAGATATACTTAAGGGTCTTATGCGTTTTTTTATCAATTAACTGATAAGATAATTGAATGATTTCTTCATCTAATAATGAACGAATTTGACTAGCTGTCAACCTTTCTTCCAACCATTGGCGCGTGACACCAAGCTGATTTAACTTTGCAGGTGAACAATCGAGCACTTCAGCTAATTTTTCAGACTGTTTAACTGTAACAACCGTTTGATACTTGACTCGTAAAATACTTGGCAACATGGCTTGTAGGACTGAAATCCTAAAAGCATAAAGTTGGTCGGCAAACACTTGAGAAAGTTCAACTAGTTCCTGACTCAAAAAAGATTCGTAATCAATCAAGCGTCTAATCGCCTTTAATTCCCCTTGATAGTCACTATTATCTTTTAAATGAACAACAAAAGCCATTAGGTTACGATATCCAAAAGGAACTTCCACTCGCATACCCACTTTTATTAAAGCTTGCATTTCAGCACTTACTTTGTAATCAAAGCTATGATTGACTTGTGCAGTAGGTATATCAATGATAACTTCAGCGATCATTCGCTCACCTCCTATTAAAAAGCTACTATGAAATCATTAAAAATGATCTGCATAGTAGCCTTCTTATTCGCCCTCTTATTTTTTAATGGATAATACGCCCGCAACAACTTCTTCTAAAGCCTTGCCTACAGGTTTATCTGATTGATAGTCTTGTAATTGCATAATTTTATAATCTTCCATTTCTTTAGCACGTTTACTTGCCAAAGTTATTAAAGAATACTTAGATGGTTCTTTTTTCAATAATTCGTCAATTGATGGATATAGCATCATGATTGCTTAGCCTCCTCTTCAAAATATGCATTAATATCTGCCTGGATCGAATGCATGACTCTTTCAACCCTTAGATGTTCACTTTTAATTATAGCATTAATTTCATCGACCGCCTCAGAAATTTCATCATTAACTACCACGTAATCATAGTGACGCATTAATTCAATTTCCTCTTTAGCTTTATTCATACGGCGAGCGATTACTTCTTGGGAATCCGTTCCACGATCGGTTAGACGGGACTCCAACTCATTCAGACTTGGAGGCGCTAAGAAAATGAAAATTCCCTCAGGAATCTTCTCTCTCACCTTACGGGCACCTTGAACTTCAATTTCAAGAAATACATCGCGTCCTTGCGCTAAATTTTCTTCAATAGATGCTAGCGGCGTCCCGTAGTAATTTCCAACATATTCCGCGTACTCTAACAAGGCTTCTTGGGAAATTAAGTCCTCAAATGATTCTCTACTCATAAAGAAGTAGTCTACCCCTTCTAATTCACCTGGTCGACGCTCTCGAGTAGTTGCTGAAACAGAATAAACATAGTCACAATTTGAATCTTCAAAAATCGCGCTGCGAACTGTTCCTTTTCCGACACCCGAAGGGCCTGATAAAACGATTAATAATCCCCTTTGTTTTAACATGACTTCCCTCCATTACTTCATGTTCTATATAGTACCACAATTCACTCTCTACATAAAGATAAGCTGAAAAATAAATAAAATACAGCCATTATGAAATGCGAAAATTTGTTCGTAAAAAGGTTGACAAAAAGAACCTTTGTTCGTATAATATAATTACAAACAAACGTTCGATATTAAAGGAGAGGTTTTTATGGAATTACCCATCAAAAGACAAACTAACTGGCTTGGCCGTGTAAGCCAATCCCTTTTTCAACCTTTCTTTCAACCCACTCCACTTATCAAAGAATCTATTGAAATGATGCCCCTTGCACAAGTTGAAAGAATCCTTCATCAAGCTTATATCAAGCAAGTTCCTTTAAACATACTCATTGAATATTATTTACCCGATCAAACAATGGATATGACCGAAATGGAAGCATATGTACTGGCTCCAATTGGTTCACAAAACAGCGTTAGCCTGCAAGTAGGAGCCAATCACTTCCTTTTAAATTTGAATCAAATTATTAATGTGACTGCCATCACAGAAACTTTAATTGCTTAAGTCCATTAATCGATTAAAGATTTGATTAAAACAGCATCCTCCCCGCTGTTTTTTTAAAAGCCCTCATCATTAAGATGGGGGCTTTAATTAATTTTGTTAATCATTTAATAAACTAGAAGTTTCTTTGCGTGAAAGATATTTACTGCGTTTGGGAATAATTGTTTGTGGCATAAATCGCGCAAGCAGCACTAGGACACTTGCTGATAGCAGCCAGGATAATAAAAGACCTAGCCAATGGTTAAGATTATTGAACTCAAATAAGACTTCTTCACCCAAGGCAAATGGCACAATCAGTTGGCGAATAGCAATAAATAATATTAACGCTAAAAAACTGCCAGTGAAGATATTCAAATAAGTAGAAGAGTAACGTTTATTGTTCAAGGTCTTTTGTGTATATTTCGCAAATAAACCGGTTACTCCTACTGCTAAGATGGGAGCAATCCATTGAACGATTAAGACTAACCCATCATCTAATCCCCCGTTAAGCACTCCTTGGATAATTCCTACCAAAAGTCCGCTAATAATAGCTGATGGGGCGCCATGGCGCAATGCCAACCACATTAAAGGAATTAAGGCAATAATTAGCTCAAGCCCAAAAAAATTAATGGCTACTTCATCAGACACAAAAAACAAGATTAGGGATAGGACAAGAGCAATCACCATGTCCCAAAACTGTCTAATACTGCGTTTATTCATAATTATTTATCACCTTTTTTTACTTGATAATTTGAAGCTTCCATAATAATCGGTAGGATAACCGGACGACGTTTAGTCTCCTTATATAGATACTTACCAATTTTTTCACGCAGATCGCCCTTAAGATTATTCCAATCAAAATCATCTGAAACAATGTGTTTTTCTAAAACATCTAGCGTAATATCTGAACAAGCTTCAATTAAATCAATGGAAGTTTTCATAAAGACGAAACCACGCGAGGTAATTTGTGGGCCAACTAGAATTTTCTTCAAACGACGTGAAATAGTCGCGACTACAACGAAAATTCCGTCTTCACTTAAAATACGACGGTCTCTTAAAACCACATTCCCAATATCGCCTACGCCACTTCCATCGACTAAGACATCCCCTGCTGTCACCTGACCTGCTTGGATAACTTTTCCGTTTTCAAAGCTTAATACATCTCCAATAGATGGGATAATAATTTGATCTTCAGACATTCCCACTTGCAAGGCTAGATCACCGTGGGCTCTTAACATACGGTATTCCCCACTGACTGGAAGTAAAAAGTCCGGTTGAATAAAGTTTAACATTAATTTTAAATCATTGGGTGTAGCATGACCCGATGTCTTAAAGTGGTCTGTCACACTCATAACCCGAGCACCGGCTCTATAAATCATATCTTTGGTACGAGTCACACTCTTTTCCATTGAAACAGATGGAGTGGTTGCAATATAAACCGTATCATCTTCCTTTATGGTGACTGTTTTATGCTTACCTTGAGCCATGGCTTGGATAGTTTGAATCGGTTCGCCCACATCGCCAGTAGCCAGAATAACAATTTGATCCTCTTGATATTTATCGATATTTTTAAAATTACCAAAGACATCACGACTTGGAATAGAAATTTTATCTAACTTTAAAGCGACATCGACAATTTCGTAAAGGTCTTTGGTTGGGAAGAAAATGGTTCGTCTTGAATGGTGAGCTGCTTCTAAGACTTGCTGAATACGCATAATGTTCGAGCCAATCGTCCCTACTATCACTCTTCCTCGCGCATTGCGGAAGACTTCTGTTATTTCTTCTGTAATAACACGATCATTCACATTTTCCACTGGTGATTCTGCCTCAGCAGAGTCACTCAATAAGGCAAGAACCTTTTTCTTACCTAAGTCTGTCAACCGACCAAAATCAGTGCGGTAAGCTTGAGAAGCTGAAGGATCAAAGCGGAAATCGCCTGTGAAGACAATCGCCCCATCTTTAGTATCTATCACGATTCCGACTGAATCTGGAATGGTGTGAGTGGTAGGGAAGAAAGAAACATTGACATCACCAAATTCAATTTCAGTTTCTGAATCAATCACATGGAAATTTTCAAGGCGGTCATCGTGTCCTTGTCTACGAGCAGAAATAGAAGCCAATTCAATCGTTAACTGGGTTCCAAAAACCGGGGCATCAATCTTATCTAATAAATAAGGTAAGGCACCTACTGCATCGGCATGCCCATGTGACAAGAAAATCCCCACTACACGCTCAGCATTTTCTTCTAAATAGGTGAAGTCTGGAATCACCATATCAATTCCTAATAAATCATCTTGTGGATACAATAGCCCACAATCTAGCACAAATATGGCTTGATCGACTTCGACCAAATACATATTCTTGCCTTCTTCGCGAACACCACCTAAGGGAATAACTTTAATCTCACTCATAATACACCTCTATTATTATTTTTTCATATTTTATTAAACGCTTAGCAGCTTGATCTCCGTTAAGGGGTCAAATTCTGGCTTATCTCAGTTATTATAACATAGACCACCTTAAATTAAAATTTGAGCCTCTTTCCACCTCAACGACTACTGATTAAAGACTAATGAATTAGAATAAGCCCCCTTCATTTATAGGAGGGGGCTAAGACTTATTAAATTTATCGTTAATAATTATTCTGGCTTTTGCATTAACACTTTACGTGATAAATCAATCCGACCTTTTTCATCGATACTGGTTACTTTGACTGTTACAGTATCCCCAATATCAAAGACATCTTCGACCTTTTCAATGCGACGATGATCAATTTGAGAGATGTGAAGCAAACCTGATTTACCAGGTAGGACTTCCACAAAGCAACCATACTTCTCAATTCTAATAACTTTACCTTCGTATATTTTATTGACTTCCACATCTTCAACTAAGCTAAGCACAATCTCTTTTGCCTTTTTAATCATAGCTAAGTCTGAAGAAGCAATGCTAACTTGTCCTTCTTGAGAAATATCCATCTTAACGCCAGTTTGGTCAATAATGGAGTTAATGGTGTCACCACCCTTACCAATAACCACCTTAATTTTTTCAGGATCAATTTGAACCATTTCAATCTTCGGTGCATAAGGACTTAATTCTGGTCGTGGTTGAGCTAATTCACGAGTGATATTATCTAGGATTTCGAGACGGGCTTTTTTAGCTTGGGCTAAAGCTTCTTCTAAAATGGCCTTAGTAATTCCTTTTATCTTAATATCCATTTGTAAGGCCGTAATGCCTTCGGCAGTCCCCGCCACTTTAAAGTCCATATCGCCTAAGTGGTCTTCTAAGCCTTGGATATCGGTTAGGACAGTGTAGTTATCACCGTCCATCACTAAGCCCATAGCAATTCCTGCCACCGGTGCTTTAATCGGAACACCGGCATCCATTAATGCCAGCGTACCGGCACAAATGGATGCTTGTGAAGAAGAACCGTTGGATTCTAATACTTCAGCCACTAAACGAATAACGTATGGAAATTCTTCTTCTGAAGGAATCACTTGGGTTAAAGCTTTCTCACCTAGCGCACCGTGACCAATTTCACGACGACCTGGTGAACCCACTCGTCCGGTTTCTCCTACTGAGAAGTTAGGGAAGTTATAATGATGCATGAAGCGTTTGCCTTCTTCTAATCCAAGACCATCAATAATTTGATGTTCGGATAAAGGAGCCAAGGTAGCTACTGATAAAGCTTGCGTTTGTCCACGGGTGAAGAGTCCTGAACCATGGGTACGTGGTAAAATGCCAGCCAAAGATTCCAAAGGACGAATTTCATCTATTTGACGACCATCTGGACGAATACGGTCATGGGTAATCAACCGACGAACGACTTCTTTTTCTAAGTCCTGCATAGCCGAAGAAACATCTTTCAGTTTCTCTTCTAAATCTTCTGCTTCGGCATACTTTTCACTAAAGAAAACTTCAGCTTCTTCACTCAATTGATTAACCGCTTCATCGCGGGCTTGTTTTTCCTGTGTTTTAACAGCTGTAACCATTTTTTCATTGTATAAGCTCTTGACTTGCTCAGTGATTTCTTGATCGATTTGAACTAATTCAAATTCAAATTTTTCTTTTCCAACTGCTTGGACAATCTCTTTTTGAAAGGCCACTAATTCTTGAATATTAGCGTGTCCAAACAATAAGGCTTCCAGCATATCCTCTTCTGATGCTTCCTTAGCAGAAGATTCTACCATGTTGATCGCGGTCGCAGTCCCTGCTACGGTTAAATCAATCTCAGAAACTTCTTTTTGGTCGGGTGTAGGGTTGATAACAAATTCACCATCGACACGTCCCACATCCACTCCAGCAATCGGTCCATCAAATGGTATATCTGAAATAGCCAATGCTAGCGAAGAACCAAACATAGCTGCCATCTCTGGTGAGCAATCTTGTTGAACTGAAAGGACTGTATTAGTAATTTGAATTTCATTCCGCACTCCTTCAGGAAACATTGGGCGGATTGGACGGTCAATTAAGCGGGCAGTCAGGGTCGCGTTATCAGAAGGTCTACCCTCACGTTTTAAGAAACCACCCGGCACCTTACCAACCGCATACATTTTTTCAATGTAGTGAACCGTTAAGGGGAAGAAATTCATCGGTGAAGGGGATTTGGAAGCGACAGCAGCAGTCAAAACGACTGTATCGCCATAACGTACTAAAACTGCTCCATTGGCTTGTTTAGCCATTTGTCCTACTTCAACAATTAAGGGACGGCCTCCCCAATTTGTTTCAAATACTTGTTTAGTTGTCATAACATAACTCCTTTTAAATTTTTAATCATTCGGAGTAGCACTAAACAAAAATCAACCGTTTAAAGTTTAAACGACTCATTTTTGTATAGTGTGAAACTCCGAACAAATCTACTAGTAATATAACAAAAAGGATGGCTAATTGCCATCCTTTAGTCGCAGGATTAACGACGTAATCCTAATCTTTTAATTAAATCACGGTAACGAGTAACGTCCTTGTTACGTAGGTAAGCAAGAAGGTTACGACGGTGACCAATTTTCTTCATTAATCCACGATAAGAGTGAAAATCTTTCTTATGTGTTTTAATATGGTCGTTTAAATTGTTGATGTCTTCTGTTAAGACAGCAACTTGAACCTCAACAGAACCGGTATCACCTTCGTGACGTGCGTATTCTTTCATGATTTCAGTTTTACGTTCTTGTGTTAATGCCATATTATTCACCTCTTTCTATTTTATTTCCACTAGCTAAGTAAAGCGTTGGTGATGCGCTAAACCGAGCGAGGGCATTGTTCTGAATTTTCATACAGAACAATGATTAATTATAGTTTAAAGCAGTCTCATAATCAAGGGGTTTTCTTAATTAATTGGAAATAGGGCTGAAATTCGTCTGGAGCTTGATCTTCTGCTAATAAGTGAACAGCCAATTCTGATTGAGCGCTTTGTTTAGTGGTCCCTTGGAAGTAGTACCTAAAATCTAGATGATAATGAGCCCCTTCGCCTTTTTGTGGGTTAGCGGGGATGGCAAATAGATTAAGGTCTACTAATTCGGACTGAGTAAGGGAGGTGAATTTTAAACCCGTTTCTTCGTATAGCTCACGCAAGGCTGTTGTTTGAGGGGTCTCCCCTATTTCCACGTGTCCTGCGGGTAATAAAGTTTTATGTAAATAAGGATGATGAATAAAAACTAAAGACTGATCTTGAAAAACCAAGGCTGAAGCTGATAAGTGCAATGGACTTTTGCGGTCCAAGAGATTGCTTGCAGGATATTGATCCATTATTTCTTGGAGCCTTAAAAACTTCTTCTGATTAAAGAAGGGTGAGACTTTAATCAATTCTTGCGCATTATTCAAAAGCTCTGCTGCATTAATTTGTTGCAAACAAATCCCTCACTTTTTTTATCAGATGGAAAGATCCCACAACCATAATAGGATCGTCTTGGTCTTCCATCAGTTGTTTTAAGCCTGCACGACTATCCGGATAAGAAATCACTGAGCTTCCTTTTTGTTCAAAAAGTTTTGCTAGCTCTTTGGTATCCATCGCTCGATCTGGAAAATCGGGCTGGGTCACATAAAAATCAGCAGTTAATTTTAATAATTCATCTAGAATAGCCGGTATATCTTTGTCTTTGAGAAAACCACACAAAATGCTCAACTTTTGACCAGCATATAATGATTGGATGCTAGAGATTAATTCTTGAATGGCATCTAAATTATGAGCAGCATCTAGGATAATGTCGGGAGTGCTTTGCACTTTTTCAAAACGTCCTACCATTCTTAAGTCTTTAAAAGCTTTTGTCATGTCAGTCTCTATAGGAGAAGGTTGTTCACTTTCCAACCATACTTGATACCATTTAAAGACGGTCTTTAAATTTTCATTTTGGAAAGTCCCTAATAAGGGCAAGTAGAGTTCAAAACTTTTTTGATTTAGTTCCACTTGAAAATAATGTGGACGCTTGTAAACAATCTTTTGGTCAGAGCTATCATGGAAAGAACTTTTTTGCTCCGAGCTTATTTGTTTAAGGCGCTCAACCACTCCGTTCTTTTGGTTCGGCGCCACAATGACTTGTTGATTTGAACGGATAATACCAGCTTTAGTCTCTACGATAGCTTGCAAAGAATCCCCCAGTAAATTTAAATGATCCATACCAATTTTAGTAAAGATGGCATATTCAGAGTGGCTAATTGCATTGGTCGCATCAAGGCCCCCACCTACACCACATTCTAAAACTAGATAATCACAGGCTAAATGGGCATAATAAAGGATCCCAATCAAAAAGGTGGTCTCAAATTGTGACAAATCTTTTTGTGGGTCTAAGCCTAACACAATCGCCGCTCGGTGAACTTCCGCCATGATACAGCTAAAATCTGACTGACTAATCATTTGGTCATTGACTTTAATACTTTCACATTCTGAATATAAATGAGGACTGGTAAATAGTCCTGTGCGATATCCATGAGCAAGTAATAAATGAGAAATCATATTAGCAGTTGACCCCTTACCATTAGTTCCCGCAATATGGATGATTTTAACGGTTTGGTCCGGTTGGCCCAATTGTTTCAACATGGCTTTTAAAACACTTAGACGGTCTCCTTCACCATAAAGAATAGTTGGTAAATCATCGGTCAAACTGTTAATCATAAGGCGTTCACCTTAGGTAAAGACTGCAGAAATTCATTCCGCAACTGAACATCTTCATCAAAGGCGCCTAAATAATAATTGGTACGGGTAATGGAGTTGACTTTTTGGACCCCGCGCATTTCCACACACATATGACGGGCATCAACCACCACAGCTACTCCCTTAGCATGGGTAATCTCCATCAAAACCTCAGCGACTTCACGCGTAATATTTTCTTGCACATTTAACTTTCTTGCAGCATAGTTTACCAATCTTGGTATTTTTGACAGGCCAATAATTTGTCCATCTTGTGGAAGATAGCCTACATGAACATTCCCAAAAAAGGGTAACATATGATGTTCACACATAGAATAAAAAGGGATATTATTGACTGCCACCATTTGTTGATTAGGACTGGCATCGGTTGGGAACATTTTTCCTTCCGTAAATTCTTCTAAGCGAGTAGAAGCTGTAATTTCCTTTAGCGACTTGGCAACACGTTTAGGTGTTTCAATGAGCCCCTCACGATCTGGGTCTTCTCCGATTTCGATTAAAAGCTCACGAACTAATTCTTCTATACGATTCAAATTAATTTCTTTCATTTTCTACCACTCTTTCTATTCTTTGGTCTTGTGTCTTTTCTAAATGTTCAATGGCTTGATTAATTTGACAATAAGCATAAAAATTGGTGTCAATAATTTCTTTTAAAGGAATTAACACAAACAAACGGTTCATTATTTCGGGATGCGGTAAAGTTAGCTGAGGGTCTTCACTTTCTAGATGGCCAAAATATAAGATATCCATATCTAAAGTTCTAGGTCCCCAAACGATCAATCGCTTTCTTAGTAACTTGGCTTCTATTTCATGAAGGTAGTCCAATAAGTCATAAGGATCTAAGTCTGTTTCAATGGCGAGAGCTTGATTAATGAAGTCATCTTGCACGACTCCTCCTACTGGAGAAGTCTGATAATAGGCCGAGGCTTTTAAGACTTCAATTTGTGGATGAGTCGCTAACAGCTCTTGCCCCTTTCGCAGATTAGCCATCCGATCTCCTAAGTTAGATCCGACACTCAGATAAACAGTTGCCATCCTCTATCCCTCCAATTCAATTTCGGCAGAATCTAAAATACCATCGATGGGTAATTGTAATTTGCGAACATTGACTTTGACCTGACTAATTAGTTGTGGATTGGATTGTTTTATTAAATCTAAAAGGTCAAAAGCAACTGTTTCAATCAAGTCGACCCGTGTTTTTTTTATATATTCAGCAACTAGATCATAAAAATGCGCATAAGAGACTGTTTCATTTAAATCATCTCGCGTGAGACTGGCCTTCATGGTCACCGTCAGATCAACAGCGATATTTTGACCTAATTTCTTCTCTTCAGGAAAATAGCCAATATGCGAATAAAAACGCATGTTATTTAATTTTATCTTAAACATAACTCCTCCTATTTAAGTGGATAAGCAGCAAAATTTGTATCCTCTAAGCCATCAGATAAGCGCAAGTGGTTACCAATTAACGAAGCAATCCGGTGAGAGCTTCCCACATGAACCCTAAGCATTTCGATACCCATAAAAGCAGCGATAGCGGATAAGGCAGCAGAGCCTTCGTCTCTTTGTTTGAATCCTTCTTCGGTTTCAACATCTACATTAAAGCCAGCTTCTTGCAGGGTGTTTTGAATAAAGCGTTTACGAGAAACCCCTAAGAAGCAGGTAAAGCCTTTTTGGTGAATCCGATTGGCTTGATGGATTAATTGGTAGTTCTCACGTTTAGTTAAACCAAAGCCGATTCCTGGGTCAAGTGCGATGCGGTCTTTTTTGATACCCGCTTCAGCCGCATACTTTAAAGACTTATCAAAATACTTATCCATCAATTCAACAGCGTCCATTTTGGCAAAAGCGTCCAATTCTGCTTTGCTAAAGACGCCTTCTGCTCCAAACTGCGGAAAGACCTTGGCGGAAGGATGGTCTGGACGGACAATTACTGGATTAGCCATCACAATGACACCAGCTTGAGTTGGTGCAATCACTGAGGCCATGCGCGGGTCACCTAAAAGTCCAGTAATATCGTTGATAATATCGGCTCCGGCTGCAAGCGCTGCTTGAGCAACCTCAGCTTTCCAAGTATCAACTGAGATTATTACATCAGATTGCGCTCTTAGGGCCTTGATAACTGGGACGACACGTTGGATTTCTTCTTCTACGGCCACATAAGTCGACCCCGGACGGGTAGATTCTCCTCCGATATCAATCATTTGACAACCTTGCTTAATCAATTCCATCGCTCGCTTACAGGCCACTTCTAGACCAAACCATTTTCCTCCATCTGAAAAAGAATCTGGGGTCACATTGACGATTCCACAGAGAATGGTCGGGTCGCCATGCTTAATCTCACGATGGTTAAAGCGAAAGACTGGCTGTTTTTTTGGATTTACTTGCATGTTTTACTCTCCCCACTTAGATAGTTTGACTCAAAAAAAGAGCACTCTTCAAAAGAGTGCCCTCCACAAGATGAAAACAGCGGAGGCGATTATCTATCGCGTGAGAATCACTTCGTCTTCTAGCGACATCCCATCTAGAAGCACTTTACGTAAATAACCTACTCTGTTTTTGAATTCCCTTATATTGTAAGAGAATACATTAAAAATTACAATGTTAGATTTTTATTACTTATTTTATCTTGAAATGCGCTTTCAACTCCATCATTAAATCACGCGTCTCGGCTGCTTTTTCAAAATTCATTTCTTTAGCATAAGCTTTCATCAACATGGTTAAACGCTCCAGCTCTTCCTCTCTTTGCATCCGAGATAGTTGTTTGAAATCTAGTAAGACATTTTCTTGACGATCTTCTGCTTCCACATCGTGAGTGATACGAATTAAGTCGCGAATATCTTTTTTGATAGTCGTCGGTGTGATACCATGCTCTTTATTATAAGCTGTTTGAATTTGGCGTCGTCTTTCTGTCTCATCAATCGCTTTTTGCATAGAATTAGTGATGCGGTCTGCATACATAATTACGCGACCGTTTTGGTTTCGAGCGGCTCGACCAATTGTTTGTACCAAGGCACGTTCTGACCTTAAAAAGCCTTCCTTGTCCGCATCTAAAATCGTCACCAGTGATACCTCAGGGACATCTAGTCCCTCTCTTAATAAGTTAATCCCGATTAAGACGTCAAAAACACCTAATCTGAGATCACGGATGATTTCCGTTCGCTCCAAAGTCACAATATCTGAATGCAGATATTTGACCTTAATATCCAATTCCCTTAGATAATCGGTTAAGTCTTCAGACATTTTTTTGGTTAAAGTCGTTACAAAGACACGTTCATTTCTTTCCACTCTTAAACTAATTTCGGAAACTAAATCATCAATTTGTCCCTTAATCGGTCGAACCTCTATAACAGGATCCAAAAGACCTGTTGGACGAATAATTTGTTCGACATATTCATGGTTGGTATGTTCTAATTCATAAGGGCCTGGTGTGGCTGAGATATAAACAATCTGATTAATATGGTCTTCAAACTCATTGAGTTTAAGTGGACGATTATCCACAGCTGAAGGTAGACGAAAGCCGTATTCAACCAACTGCTCCTTACGCGCCCGGTCACCATTATACATCCCACGAATCTGCGGCATGGTAATGTGGGATTCGTCAGCAACGATTAGAAAATCATCAGGAAAGAAATCTAATAGCGTATAAGGTGGCTCTCCTGGTGCACGCCCATCCAGATGGCGCGAATAGTTTTCAATGCCTGAACAATAGCCCATTTCCAATAACATTTCAATATCATAGTTAGTTCTTTGCTCTAGTCGCTGAGCTTCTAATAGTTTATTCTCAGAGCGTAAGACTTCTAATCTTTCCTCTAATTCTTGACGAATACTTTCAACTGCTCTTTGCGTTTGTTTTTGATTAGCTACGAAGTGGGTAGCCGGATAAATGGGATAGTGTTCGACATCCTTTTTGATTTCACCTGTTAAAACATCTACTTCACGGATACGGTCGATTTCATCACCGAAAAACTCAATCCGAATGACTTCTTTATCTCTTGAAGCTAAAAAGATTTCTAGGACATCGCCACGGGCTCTAAAGGTTCCACGTTGAAAATCAATATCATTGCGAACAAATTGCATGTCGACTAAACGAGCCATCACTTGGTCACGGGCAATTTCTTGACCTTGACGTAAAGAAAGTACATGCTCACGATACATGTCCGGATCAACCAAACCATAAATACACGACACTGAGGCGACTACTATCACATCGTCTCTTTCTAATAAAGAAGAAGAAGCTGAATGACGCAACTTATCAATTTCGTCATTGACACTGGATTCCTTTTCGATATAGGTATCAGAAGATGGCACATAGGCTTCTGGCTGATAATAATCATAGTAGGAGACAAAATATTCGACCGCATTATCAGGGAAAAATTCTAATAATTCGGAATATAATTGACCCGCTAGTGTTTTATTATGAGCTAGGACCAATGTTGGTTTATTGACTTCTTCAATTACCTTAGCCACTGTATATGTTTTACCCGTACCAGTAGCCCCAAGTAAAATCTGCTCTTTTTTCCCTGCTCTTAAACCAGCCGCTAACTCTTTAATTGCCTGGGGTTGGTCACCAGCTGGTTCATAAGGTGATACCACCCTAAATTTATTACTCTTCAAAAACTCGCCTCCATTTATGCTTTTGCTCTTAATAAATTACACAACTTTTGCTTGTCTCACAAGTTCAATGCTTATTAAATAATCTGACTTATTTTTATTGCAAGTTGACATTGTCTTCTGTATAATATTTCTTGTTGACTAAGTTTTCAGACTTAGACTAGATTTATTGAAAAGAGGTGACCATTCATGGCCAATACAGCATCAGCAAAAAAACGTACACGTCAAACTGAAAAAGTTTCTAGCCGTAAACGCACTCAAGTTTCTGCTTTAAGAACTGCAATGAAAAAAGTTCGCGTAGCAGTTGAAACGGGCGAAGGTGATGTTCAAGCATTATACCAAGCCGCAGTTAAAGCTATTGACTCTGCCGCAACTAAAGGCTTAATTCATCACAACAAAGCAGCACGTGATAAATCTCGTTTAGCTAAATTAATTGCATCTGCTAAATAATAATTGAGCTTCCATTGGGAGCTTTTTTGTTTTACTGATTAATCAGACCAAGCATCCTCGTCAATCCTTGTTTGATTAGGGGCCTAACAACAAGCCGATAAATCTTGTTACAGACCCTAATCGAAAGGTTTTAAGAAGGATGCTTTTTATGTTGAACTTCATTTTATAGATACTGATTAAGTAGTTCTTGTCGACTGTGCTTGCTTAAATAAGACACTGGAACATCTAATTGTGTTAAGGCTCCTGATTTTCCTTCACTAGCTAAACGGTAAACCGCTCTGGCATAGGCCAGCAGTAAATGGGCTTGATTAAATCGAGGGTGATTAAAACTTAAGCTCAAATCATAAGTAGTAAGCTCTTGATTGTCTGAAAGGGTCCGAATCAGCCGACCCGCTTTGGCTTCCTTTGAAAGCTTGGTCATCTGATCACTCGAAACAAAATTTATATTCCTTTCAACTTGAGAAAGATAATTAGGTAAGGCCTGTACTTGATCATGAATCCTGTCAGGATTCACTCCCTCTTCCAAAACTAGGTAAGCCACTCTTTCTTGATAGTCAGAAAAACGCAAATCAGCACCTTCCCCTTTTAAAATGGCTTGTATACTTTGAGGAGAGGCTTTGATATATACACTTGCTTGGGCTACTCCTTCTATGCCAGCCAGTGTTTCACTCATTTTTTGACTCCATTCATTTTCGATAAAACGATAATTAGTTGCTTGAGGCATCACAGCTTCTGCCAATAATTGATTGATTGTATAAATACCAGGATTCCACCCTACACCTATCACGGCTAATTTATGGTGAACCTGACTGATAGAATCGATCGATTTTAATAAAAGAGCTGGCTTAGCATAAAAATTATATGTATCCACTAAATTAAAATGAGCCGCATATTCCGTTAGATTATCAGGATTATCCTCAGTAGTACCCCTACAGACTAGCAAGACATCAATAGACTCTTTAAAGTGAAGTGCTTGTTCCATGGGATGAATAGGCAAAGACTGCAAGGCTTGTGGGAAGTCCTGCTTACTTTGCCGGCTAAAGATATGTTGGATAATTAAGTCTTGGTGTTGATCCATAACTTCCATAATAGCTTGACCCACTTGATCGAAACCTGCGATGGCTAAGCGAATTTTTTGCATAGGAACCTCCTTTAATTAAAGTTGCATGATTTTGGTCAGGATCAGATAGAAAGACGTATCCTTATTGCCTAAACCGGTTTTCATTTGGTAATCAGCTTGAATGAGTTGTAAATAAAGCTGACTAAGTTCTCCTATTTGCATGGGTCGACTGGCTTGAAGGGCTAATTTCACTCGATAAGGATGGACAGAGAGTGTTTGAGCTATTTCATCTTGCTTTATTCCTTGCATTTGTAAGAGTTTAACTTGTAAAAATAAGCGAAACTGCGAAACGATTAAGGCATGTAGTTGAATGGGATCGTGCTTCATTAATATTAAGTCTTGATAAATTTGAATCGAGCGATCAAGCTTGCGGGCTAGTATAGCATTGGTCAATTCAAAGACATCTGAAGCTAGGCTGCGTGTGACTAAAGAATTTACCACTTCCAGGGTAACCTTTTGACCACTTTGAGCAAATTGTTTCAACTTCTCCAATTCAGCCACTGCTTGACTCAATTGATAATCTACACGTTGTAACAAAGCCTTTTGAGCTTCTGTAGTCATCTCAAAATCAGCACTTTGAATATAACTTTGAATAAAGGACTGAACAGCCGCTTCTCCTAGAGGAGAAATATTAATATAAGTCGTCTCTTTCAGGAATGCCTTAGTTAATTTTCGCCTTTTATCCACTTGATCATGAGGGACGATAAAAAGAATACAAGTAGCGGGATTAGGATCCTTCAAATAATCCAACAAGCGCTTTGTTTGACCATCAGTCATTTTTTGTTGAGCTTGGCTGTTTAGAAAATCTACTTGGTCCACTATAATGAGGCGTTGGTCGACAAAAAACGAATAACTTTCTGCTTCATCTAAAACAGTGTCAATGGATACTTCATTAGCATCAAAGCTAGAAAGGTCTAGTTCGCCGGCCAAATTTTCAATTTTTTGAGCCAGAGCTTGTCGAAAATTTTGTTGAAGATAGACTTCACTGCCTTGAAGACAGTAAACATTATCAATCTTACCCTGAACTAAAGCCTGTTTTGCCTTTTGAAAGTCCATAATGCCCCTCCTCATCCTCTCTCATTAGTGTACCAAATATTTTATGCTTTGTATGCTATAAAGCCTTTTAACTTGCAGGCACTTTCTTGTATAATAGGAATATCATTATAGTCGCAGAAAGGAATTTATTATGCAACCAATCATCGCAATTACTGGTAGTATTACACCCATTCAAAACGACCCTCGATATGCAGCCTTCGATGCTACTTACACCCCTCACTTTTTTGTAGAAGCTATTATTGAAGCGGGAGGGATTCCACTCGTTCTACCCATCAATAACCAATATCCAATTGAAGCCATTATTGACCGTATAGACGGTCTGATCCTAACTGGTGGACAAGATGTGGATCCACGTTTTTATCAAGAAGAACCTCATTTAAAATTAGGATCTTTAAATATCGACCGTGACCACCATGAATTAAAATTAATTAAACATTTTATGCAAGCTGGCAAGCCAATCCTTGGTATCTGTCGTGGTATGCAATTAATTAATGTTCTTCAAGGTGGGAACCTCTATCAAGACCTCAGCTTGTATCCAGAATGGGCTATTCAACACGTGCAAAAATCAGAATTAAACCGTATGACCCACCGGGTTAAAATTGATCCCAATTCCCGTTTAAGTAATTGGATGGGAACTGGTGATTACGTCAACAGTCTTCACCATCAAGCCATTAAAGAGCTGGGTAAAGACTTAAAAGCCATTGCCTGGTCAGGTGACCATCTGGTTGAAGCCATTGAATCCACTGATCCAAATGTGGATATTTTAGCTGTCCAATGGCACCCTGAACTCACTTACAAACATCAAGAAAGCAGTCGAGCTATCTTTAAAGATTTGGTAGAACGGGCTAAAAATAAGCAGTAATTTTTAATTAATCAAACAAAAACGAATCCTGCATAGGATTCGTTTTTGTTTTAGTATTGCTTACGATCACCGTACATATAAGGGTCAGCTTCTGAGAACATATAGGATCGGTGATGGTAACGCATAGAGAGTATCAGACCCACTCCGACCATATTAGACAGTATGGCCGATCCCCCTTGAGAGATAAAGGGTAATGGTACTCCCGTAATTGGCAGTAAACCGATAGTCATGCCCACATTCTCTAGAACGTGGAAAAGAATCATGGTAATAACTCCTGCAGAAATATAAGTATAATACTCATTTTGAGTCTCAAAACAAGTTTGAACCATTTGATAAATCAAAACAAAATAAATCACCAGAATAATCGCCGCACCAAAAAAACCAAAATTTTCACCAATAGTCGTAAAAATAAAGTCTGATTCACGAACCGGAACTGGCACTTCGGAAATGCCAAAGCCCTTACCATAGAGTTGACCAGATCCAATCGCTAAGATCGATTGAACCAGTTGGTAAGATTCACCTCTGGTGTCTGAGAAGGGTTCTAACCAAGTAGTGATCCGGCCTAACTGATAAGGTTGGAAGCCGATTTTCAGTAAGGCATCTGGGAATAAGACGGCCAGTAAGATTAATCCCCCACCAACAATGAAAACAACTGAAAAAGCTGGAAATAAAATTTTCCATGAAACACCGGATAAAAGAATCAATCCAGCGATAATAGACAGCATGACCAAGTTAGTTCCCAAGTCATTTTGCATTTGCACTAATATTAATACAGGTGCGGAAGCCAATAAGAGTTTACCAATCAAGATAAAGTCGCTTTGAATCGTTCGATTAGTATTTTGATTATTGTGTTCGGTTACCAATCGTGACAGATAAACTATCAAGGCTGGTTTCATCAACTCTGAAGGTTGAAAAGATAAAGAACCTAATTTGAACCAAGATTTAGCTCCCGTCATGATTGCTGTTTGGCGATCATGGAAAAAAAGGACGAGCACCAGTAAAAACAGACCAATACCGTAAAAGTAAATAGATAATTTCCAATACTGTTCACTATCAAACTGCATAACGATAATAACGACCAGAGAACCTAAGGCGTACCACAAGGCTTGTTGTAAGGTCGGCCCGATTCCTTGGTTGGAAATCATTGCGGTAGTTGCATATACAACGGCTAAGCCCACTAAACATAACAACAAAACAGTTAAAACAATGCCATAATCAATTCGATTTTCTTGATAACTAGCAATTCTTCTATTTATTTGCATTAATATTTCTTCCTCCTTAAGGATAAGACTTAATCGATGGATTTGATAGATCGAATCATTTCATTAAAGTCTCTTATTAACAGCCTTAAAATCTAAAGTTAAAACATTTATAAAAGCGCCGATAAAAAATATGAGACAATTTAGATAAATCCAAAACATGATGACTAAAATTGCACCCAAGGCAGTGTTACTATTAAGTGATTGATTAAATTGAATAATGGTTCCAAATAATTTACCTAAAAGAGTAAACGTTAATACAGAGAATAAGGATCCTGGAATAGCTTTAGTATATTTTAATTGATGATGCGGTAAATAGGTATAAACAATCACTAGAAAAATAAAGAGGAAAAATAAAGACCCCCAACTTCCCCCTCTTAACCAAGTAAACAAAAAGCTCAAATCACTTCTTAAATACTGGTCAATCCAAGTCAGTAAATACTCACCGAAAGTAAAAATAAAAGTTGAAACTAAAATAACTAAGACGCTGACTAAGGTAAAAAGATAGGCAAATAAGCGTTGAATCAAAAAGTGTCTCTTACTCTTTACCCTATATATTTGATTGAGCACTCTTTGCAAGGCATTAAACACATTGGAAGCAGGCCATAAAGCTAAGACTAAACCAATTGGCACCCAGCTAGTAGAAGCTGTTTGATAGTACTGTTGAATCATTGGGATTAAGGACTTAGCCACTTGTCCAGGCAAAGAAGTTCTCAAAAAGACAATGACCTCTTCATAAGAATAAGGTAAGAGCACAATCAAGTTGGAAAAGGCTAAGAGAATAGGAACAACGGCTAAGAGAATAAAGTAAGAAACTTCCGCCGCGTATGAGCCAAAAGAAAGCCCATCAAGCTGCTTTTTTATTTTGACAACTAAGCTTTTGATTTGGTCTTTAGACTTGGTATTTAACAACCCCATTTAGGCTACTCTCCCTTCTTATAACTTCTATAGATTACCATAATCATTGAGTAATTGCACTTGAATGTCTAAGCAAAATCGATAAATTCAATCGGATTGCTTAGACAATAATTGGCAATAAGGTTATAATTAAAGAGAATAAAGAACGGAGGGAATTTATGTCTAACGGTGTTACTTTTTACTTTATGCGGCACGGTGAAACGATATTTAATCACAATGGTCAAGTGCAAGGTTGGTCCGATGCCCCCCTAACTGCTAAAGGAATTGAGCAAGCAAGAGCTTCTGGTCGTGGCATTGCAGATATCCATTTTGATGCGGTTTATTCCAGCGATTTACACAGAACGCAAGAAACTCTCCGCTATGTTCTGGATGAAAACCATCACAAAGACCACTACGAAATCCAATTAATGAAGGAATTACGGGAAGTCTTCTTTGGTTCATTTGAAGGTCAACCTGCTTCCAATCTGTATGATGCAGTGGATGAGCATTTATTGGCCGGTGGTATTGACGTAAAAAAAATGGATAAACCAATTGAAATGCCTAAATTTCTAAAGCTAGTAAAACATTTAGACCCTGAACATTGGGCTGAAAATTATGTTGAATTTTGGGATCGGATTGAATCAGGACTTTTAATTCTATTAAATAAGCATGCGGGAACTAATCAAAAAATATTGATTATGAGCCATGGCATGGCCATTAGCAATCTAATTCACGGTTTAGTGGCAGATTTCGAGAGTGGACAACCCCTATCTAATTGTTCCCTATCCATTGTTGAATATCGTGACGGACAATTTCGTTTAAACGCCTTTAATCAAACTGAGCATTTTATCTACGATAAATAAGTCAGCCATTTTATAAATTAATCCTAAGCAATAAAAACACCGGGGCATTTACCCGGTGTTTTTGCTTGAGAATTTAGAAACTAGGAAACCTTAGCCTGCATCCGATACATTTCGGCATACTGTCCATTTAAAGCCATCAATTCATGATGGTTGCCTTTTTCTTTAATTTCGCCATTATCCATCAAAATAATTTGATCGGCATGCTGAATAGTCGATAGGCGGTGCGCAATGATAAAAGTTGTCCGACCTTTTTGTAGCACTTTCATGGCTGCTTGAATGATCGTTTCAGTCTCAGTGTCAATATGTGAAGTTGCTTCGTCTAAAATTAGAATCTTAGGATCAGCAGCCAGGGTACGCGCAAAGGAAATTAACTGCCGTTCCCCGGAAGAAAGGGATTGACCTTTTTCAACCACTACTTCATCGATCCCCTTTTCTAATTTAGCCATCATTTCTTTGGCCCCAACTTGTTCGATAGCCTGCATGATCTTTTCTTGGCTGATCTCCGGATCATTCATAGAGATATTACTAGCAATGGTTCCTGAGAAAAGGTAGGGCTCTTGTAGGACGATGCCCATATCGGCTCGAACACTCTCACGCGAAAAGTCTTGAATATCCTGGCCGTCAATCAGAATCGTTCCATCTTGTGGATCATAGAAACGGAAAATTAAATTAATTATCGAAGATTTTCCTGAACCGGTATGACCGACTAAACCAATTGTCTGACCAGGCTCAACTTCAAAATTAATATTTTTTAAGACTTTTTGATCGCCTTTATAGGCAAAGTTCACATTTTGAAAGCTAACACGCCCCTCACCCATTTCAAAGACTGCTGCTTGATCTTTTTCACTGGGGTGATCCATCAAGGAAAAGACCCTAGAGCCTGAAACTAAAGATTGTTGCAACATAGTCATTAAACGCACAATTTGTGTAATCGGATCAAAAAGGCGCGATACATAATTAATTAACACATATAATTTACCGACAGAAATACCTAAGATGCCCTCTAAGTATTGAGTTCCTAAATAGGTCACTACCAATAAAATACCCATATTTTTTAATAAATCAGCCAAGGACCAAGAGAGTCTAGAATCAATCTTTTGGGATTGGAGTCTTGATTGATACCATTCTTCATTGGTTGCTTCAAATTCATCATTGAGCATTTCTTCTTGTCCAAAGGCTTGAACAATTGTTACCCCTTGAATAATCTCAGCCGTTTTGCTGTTTAATTCAGAGATACTTTCACGCCATTTAGTATTGACTGGCGCAATTTTACGCATATAAATAACTTGCCAAACGATAAAAAGTGGGATGAATAAAAGAAAGGCTAAACCAATTTTTAAATTGACGTAGAGTAAGGCGGCATAAATACCAATGACCGTCATTAAGTTAATCAACATACGGTTACAAAAGTTTTGATAAAAGGACTGACGCAAAACTTCCGTGTCATTGACAATTCGAGCCGCAATTTTTCCAGCCGGTTTATCATCAAAGTATGAAACTGGTAGGGTTTGCATATGCTGATGGGCTTGATCCCTCACCTTTTTACTCAACTGATTGGCCACAAAAGCCATTAAAATATATGCAGAGTAAGAAAGGACTGCCGAAGAAACCAAAATCAAGACATAGCGAATGAAGAAGCTAATTACCTTGCCTTGTTCAATGATTTGATTATTACTGACTTGATTGGCTGCATAATCAATTAAATCTTTAGCTAATAAAGGAGCATAAACAGAAAGGCCGACCGAAGCAATTAGGAAGAAAACACCTAATAAAAATTTCCATTTAGCATACTTCAAATAGGACAATAAACGTTTAAAAGTTTCCATTTTCGCCCTCCTCCATTAGTTGATTACGATACTGTTGGTAATACCAACCTTTAGTTTTTAATAGTTCTTCAGGTTTTCCTCTTTCAATGATGCGCCCATCTTCTAAGACTAAAACTAAGTCTGCATGCGAAACAGCTGAAAGACGATGGGTAATGATAATATTGGTTTTATCTTGACGTGCTGCTTGAATATTTTTAATGATAGCCGTTTCGGTTTTAGCATCTACTGCAGACAAGGAGTCATCCATAATTAAAAGCTCCGGCTTACGAATTAAAGCACGGGCAATCGCAATTCTTTGTTTTTGTCCACCTGAAATGGCTACCCCTTTTTCACCGATTAAGGTTTCTAAGCCCTTATTCATATGGGCCATATCCTTAGTAAAATCAGCTGCTTCAATGGCCTCGTTCAGCTCCGCTTCTGTCGCATCAGACTTTCCAAAAAGAATATTGTCTTTGACTGAGCGAGAGAAAAGCACATGGTCTTGAGGAACATAACCAATCAAACTAGCTAATTGTTCAAAATGATAATCAGCAATCGGATGGCCGTTAATCTTTAAGGATTCAGGATCTTCAACAGGATACTGGCGTAAGAGTTGTCGCACTAAGGTCGACTTACCTGAACCGGTTTTGCCAACAATTCCTAAAGTTTGACCCGCCTTTAAAGAAAAATTGATGGCTTGAATAACTGGCTCTTGATCATCAGGATAGGCAAACTGAAAATCTTTGAAATCAATTTGTTCAATCTGACTAATCGATCGGTCGCCTTCTTTGCCAAAGAGATCATCAGCCTCTTCGATTTCTTGAATCTTACGGTGTGAAACTTGACCCTGTTGATAGATCGCAATCAAATCAGACATCCCCCAAATCACTTCATTAAACATACCGAGATAAATTTGGAAGGTAATCAATTGACCAATTGATAATTGGCCTTGGTTGACGTAGTATGCCCCTAAGGCCAGACCAATCCCTGTGGAAAGGCCAGAAAAGATACGAGCAGAAGGTCCAAAAAAACCAAATAAGAAGTTCATCACATTGGTTTGTTTGACAACATCTTTGGTTCTTTCTTGAAAACGCACCTGCTCTAAGTCTTTCTTTCCATAGGCACGGATTACGCGTACCCCATCAACTGTTTCAAGCACTTCGTTAGACAATTTAGCTACCGCATCGCGGCTGGCTTCATAGCGTTTATCGGCTTCTTGTCCTAGGAAATGAATGATCACCCCAAAAAGAATTAAAGGAATAATTGATATTAAGGTCAATTTCCAGGAAATAGTAATAAACATGACTAAAAGAATTGAAATCAGCCAAGATCCATCTGAAATGATAATTAGAAAACCATAAGCTAATGTTTCCCCCAAACGATCTATATCTGAAGTCATCCGCGTCATTAAATCACCCGAGCGGTAATTTTCATAAAAAGGTAATTTTAAATAAGTGAGTCGGCGAAATAATTTTTGACGGACTTGCTTGGTGAAAAGTGATGAACGACCAAAAAGAATCACCAACCAAGAAGCCTCTACGATATAATTTGATACAGCCGCTACTGAGAAAACGGCTAAATAAAAAATTAAAGTCTTTGAATCTAAAGATTTTTTGACAATGGCATCAATGAATAATTGAATAATATAATTGGGAACGATAGCTAATAAGCCTGATAAAATGGCTAGTAGGCCGCCAATGAAATAAGCCATTTTATGTTCCTTAATAAATTGATATAATGCTGCTAACATCTCTCTCCTTCTTCCTAGATCCTTTCATAATAAGTAAGCATAAAAGACACCTATTTAAGGTGCTCCTTAAATAGGTGTCTTTTTGCATAATGACAGACTCCTAGATCAATTAGCTAGTGAGTCTTCCTATTTATTATGAAAGGAGTTTTTGTGATAATTAAATGAAAGACAAATAAGTTCATAGTGTTCATTGTTTTAACTCCTTTCTAAATTTAATGAATCTATTGTATACCTTTTCATATAATCTGTAAACACTGATTTCATTTTATTTGCAATTAATTGTCAATAGCGTATCGTATAATTAGAGTTACTATTTAATTAGGAGGTTTATTTATGAAAATTGTTGTTCTAGAAAACTTAAAAGTCCCCCAAGAACGGATTGAAGAACTGGCAAAACCTTTAATAGAAGCAGGCCATGAATTTAAATATTACCCTGAAAAAACGACCCATCCAGAAGAATTGATTGAACGCAGTCAAGGGGCAGATATTCTTACCTTAGCTAACAATCCTTTGCCTGAAGAAGTTTTAGACCAGCTAGATCAGGTGAAATATATCAATGTGGCTTTTACTGGCGTCGACCATATTCCTTTAATCAAAGCCAAAGATCGCGACATTTTAGTTTCGAATGCCGCTGGCTATGCCAATACAGCCGTCGCTGAATTAGTCCTAGGGATGACGCTTAATTTATTCCGTCAACTCAAGGCTAGCGACCAAGAAGTAAGAATGACCGAAGACTTTCCTGGTATTCGGCAAGGCTCTGAAATTAAAGGCAAGACGGTAGGAATTATTGGAACTGGAAAAATTGGTAAAGAAACGGCTAAATTATTCAAGGCCTTTGGCGCTAACTTAATGGGATTCAATCGCAGTCGTGATCAGGAATTAATCAATATGGGAATGGATTACTCCTCCTTAGAAGAATTACTAGCCAAGAGTGATATCATCACTATCCACCTTCCACTTAACCGCGAAACCCAGCAATTCTTTGGAAAAGATCAATTACAAGCTATGAAAAAATCAGCCGTTTTGATTAATTGCGCTCGCGGTCCAATCATTGATAGTGATGCCCTAGCCCAAGCCTTAAAGGATGGAGAGATTGCTGGAGCCGGAATTGATGTCTTTGATAGCGAGGCACCTCTTCGTGAAGACCACCCGTTGCTAACCGCACCAAACATCCTACTGTCTCCTCATGTTGGTTACTTTACCCATGAAGCGATGGATTTAAGAGCTCAAATCGCTTTTGAAAACATCTATCGTTATCTTGAAAATCAACCACAAAACTTAGTTTAATACTCCTTATAAAAAAGCACCCTAAAAAATAGGATGCTTTTTCTCTTTCAATTTGAACCAGTTAAATAGCTTAGTATAATTCATAGATTACATCGAATAAGTCTTTATCTTTTTCAATTTTCGCCTTATTACCAATAACTGCTAAAGTGTAATCTTGAAGTGCGTTTTCTAATCCATCTGCTAAATCATTTAGTTGCTCATTCGTTACTGCAATCATCTCTTCTTTTAACTGACTAATCATTCGATAATCTAAGCCAGTTAAATGCAAGGTGAAGGCTTCTACTCCTTTTTCGTGTGCTGATTTAGGACGTTCTAATGGTGAAAGACTGCCAATGATATTCTTAAGTAGCTCGCTTTCTGAAAGCTCTAATTGGCGCACATAAGCAGGAATCGCTAAATAACTTTCTACTGATTGGCGGATATTAGGATCACGATAGGACATCATATATAAAGAACCTAACCGATCATGACCATAACCAGAACCGTAGGCTCCACCTTGTACACGAATGGTATTCCAAAGATAGCCTAAATTCAATTCATTGCTCAGGACCTTAGAAGCACCTGAATACTGTAGGTGGTCACTAGCATCAGCCGCAAGACCAACATAGTTGACATCTTGAGCGGTGACAAAGGCTTCATTTTGTTTCTTGCCAGTTGGATAAGTTTGCAAAGGTCCTAAATCTTTTGATGGAAGCTGATTAAACGCTTTAAGCACCTTATTTTTAACCAAACTTGCTCGCTCTTGATTACCGGTATATAAAATGTTTAGACGGTTAAAGTTAAGAATTTTTTGATAGCTAGTCTTTAATTGGTCTAATAATCGATCGCCTTTTCCTTCTTTGAGTAAGTCACGGCATTCTTTTAAATAATTAAAGAAATCAATGCCTGAAGTCATTTGTTCTAATTTAAGAGCTGGCTTATACTGGCTCAGTGCGCGTTTAAGGGCTAAAACATGAGCCCCAAAGTTTATACGGTTTTCAAAACCGGCAATTAATTCTTGGATGATGCGTAAGATTTCTTGCTGATCTTCAATCAAGGTCGAAGTCATAATTTCTTGCATTAAGTCGATCAAATGATCGGATGAAGCTTCCAGTGCTTTTCCATTTAAGGCAAAATAGGTTTGAATACTACCGTCTAATTTGGGAACGATATCTACTGAGGCTAAGATGCCACCGGTGTGGGTATCCATTTGCCGTTGTAATTGATCAGAAGAATAGTTTTTTGTAGCAAGGCCTGACATCAACTTGGCTAATAATGAAAGGCGTGAGTATTCTTCGACTTCAAGATCACGAATATCCCAATAAAGCGATAAGTAATCAATGCCTGAGGTGAATTGGTCTGCATGATAAAACTTACCTTGACTCTTTTCAAGCGGATTAATTGTCAAAGGTAATTCTTCTGTTTCTGTTGTTAAGTCTTCCTTAGTTAACATAGGGATTTTAGCTAAATCTTCTGGTTTATCGACCGATACTTGACGTTCAATTAAGGCTTGAGTGGAAGCTACCAAATCTTCTACCTCTTGTTGAGAGAGTTGAGACTTGTATGCTTGTAGTTCTTGATCTTGCTTGGCTTCTTTTTGATCACTTAGTCCTGGACTTGCCTCAAGCGTGATTGCCACACGGTGGTTATTGTTTAACAATTTTTCTTCAATTAATTTTTCAAAGTAGCCCTCTTTGGCAAGCTTTCGCAATTCTGTTAACCTCTCAGAGAAGGAAAGAATGTCAAAAGGTGAAAAGTCGTACAACCAGGTTTGGTAAGCCGATAAGGTATAAAAAAGGCCGCGAGGACGTGATTCTGAAATGACTCTTTCTTTCAAACGGAAGCTAATTTTATTAATGGAAGCTTGAATAATTGCTGGATCAATTCCTTCATCAACCAATTTAGCTAAGGTTTCTTTAACAACCTTTTTAAAGTCCTCCATCTTATTAGCAGACGAGTACTTAGCTAGAATCATAAAAACTTCAGTATAACCAGGTAAATCATGACCTCCACTGATGTCGCCACCTATTTCCGCATCAAGGAGTGCTTTCTTCAAGGGAGACTGGTTATTACCGAATAAAATTTCTTCCAAAATTTCAAAGGCCATGGCTTCTAGTAATCTGTCAGCAGTCGAAACATGCCAAGCTAAACATAGATAGTCTTTGTCAGCTGGGTCATCTCCTTCAGTGATCGAATAGTGTTTATTTATTTCTTTTTGACTTGGCTCTTGGATATTAAATTTTAAATCTACAGCTGGTGTTTTGCCTTTTCCTGAAAAGTATTCTTCTAACCTCTCAAAAGCATGGTTGATATCTAAGTCACCATAAAGAACGGTTAATGAATTGCTTGGATGGTAATATTCTTGATGGTAGTCCACAAATTCTTTTTGGGTTAAATCTGTAATAGCTGATGGTAGACCACCTGATTCATATTGATAAATAGAGTCTGGATATAAGGATTGACTCATGGCATGATACATTTGATCATCCGGTGAAGCCATCGCCCCTTTCATTTCATTATAGACGACCCCTTTATAAATCAGCTCATCCTCAGCCTTTTCTAAATGATAATGCCAACCCTCTTGCGCTAAAATTTGAGGATTTTGACGGAAATTCGGTTCGAAAACGGCATCTAAATAAACGCTCATCAAGTTGCTAAAGTCTTGGTCATTCGTTGAAGCGACAGGATAAATGGTTTTATCGGCAAAGGTCATAGCGTTTACAAAGGTATTCATCGATCCTTTGATAATCTCTACGAAAGGTTCTTTAGACGGATATTTTTTAGACCCATTGAGAACTGAATGTTCGATAATATGCGTAATTCCATTGTCACTATATGGCGGTGTTTTAAAACCAATGGTGAAAGATTTATTCTTATCTTCATTTTCGAGATATAGAACTTGAGCCCCCGTTTCTTCATGGACATATAAATGTCCTACCGAGTGAATATCTGGAATGTTTTGACTTTCTATTTTGTTAAATGTCATTATATGACCTCCTAATTAATTGTTTACTTTCTCATTATGGCATAATTGTAAGCCCTTTAAAAGAATTTAGAAGTATTTAGAAGCGATAATTTCTGCTATAATATTATAAAAGGAGTGATTGAATGAAAAATATTTTAACAACAACTTTAGTGGTTCTTGTTTTAAGTTACATAATCCCTGGGATTGTTGTCACTAGTTTATTGTCTGTCATTATTTTTTCTATTTTATTGGGATTAGTAAGTGGAACTCTAGGACGTTTATTAAAGTTTGCAGGCTGTGCCATTAATTTACTGACCTTTGGTTTCTTCAACCTTGCTATTAATGCTTTTATGATTCAATTAGTAGACAGTATGTTGGATGGTATTCAAGTTGAAAACTTCTGGTACGCAGCTTTACTGTCAATCGTTATTAGCCTCTTCTCTACTTTCAATCAGAACGAAGATATAAAACACAATAGAATCTAGTTCCATTTTAAAAACAAAAAGACAAGGTTTGCCATGGCAGACCTTGTCTTTTTTGAAGCATGTATCTTTTCGATTAGTTACCGCGATTAGCCATAATCACTTCGACTTCATCTGGGTTCAAGCCGACCATGGCTTCACCCAAATCTTCTGACACTTCGGCGATGACTTTAGGATCTTGATAGTTTTCAACAGCTCGAACAATTGCTTTGGCTCTTTTTTCAGGGTTACCTGATTTGAAAATACCAGACCCAACAAAGACCCCTTGAGCACCTAATTGCATCATTAAAGCTGCATCAGCAGGAGTCGCTACCCCACCAGCAGAAAAGTTAACTACTGGTAATTCACCCGTTTCATGCACTTTTTTAAGTAAATCATAAGGTACCTTTAAGTCACGGGCTTCGACATATAGTTCATCTTCATCCATGGCTTGAATACGTTTAATGCCCGCTTGGATCGACCGCATATGGGTCACAGCTTGAACCACATCTCCTGTTCCCGCTTCTCCTTTGGTCCGAATCAGGGAAGCTCCTTCTTGAATACGACGGAGAGCTTCGCCAATATTTCTAGCTCCACATACAAAAGGTATTTGGAAATTTGTCTTATTTATATGATGGTCATTATCAGCTGGTGATAAAACTTCAGATTCATCAATAAAATCAACGTCAATAGCTTGTAAGATTTGCGCTTCGACAAAATGACCAATACGCACTTTAGCCATAACCGGGATAGAAACAGCTTCTTGAATCGACTTGATTAAGGCTGGATCGGACATCCGGCTAACGCCACCTGCTTGGCGAATATCTGCTGGAATACGTTCTAGAGCCATAACAGCCACTGCACCCGCCGCTTCAGCAATTTTAGCTTGCTCTGGATTCATAACATCCATAATCACGCCACCGACAAAAGTTTTTGGATCAATAATTTCTTTAGACATAAAATCATTCCCTTCTATAGCTATATGATAAAAGATTTTGGTACTATATAAAGTACCAAAACAAAAGAATGTGAGGGTACCAGATTGTTATACTTACAATTATATAATGAAATCAAACAAAGAATCCTACAAGGTCAATTAAATCCCGGTGAAAAGCTAGCTAGTAAAAGACAAATGGCTAAAGACCGTGGGGTCAGCCTTAATACTATAACAGCTAGTTTGGATCAGTTAGCCGCAGAAGGCTATATTGAAGCTATTCAGCGAAAGGGATATTTCGTTCTCAGCCAAAAGTTAAGTTTAAAAGAACCCAATCAATGGCAGCTAAGTGAAATAGAAGCAGAAAGTCAGCCAGCTATTGATTGGCGTTACAAGGGAGTGGATCCTGAATTTCCAGTAGCCACTTGGAAAAAAATTACTATGGAGTGTCTCAATCAAGATGCAAGATATTTGACTGAAAAAGGCTCTAAACTCGGTGAACATCATTTACGTGAAACGATCGCTACCTACTTATGGAATGCCAAAGGAATTAAGGCTTCTCCTAGTCACATTATTATTGGCTCCTCAACTGAAAACTTACTTTTACTCTTAGTTAAATTGATTGGTAAGGCTAAAATCGGTGTTGAAGATCCTGGTTTTCATCGTTGGGGTGATTTTTTAAAAGCCAATCAAATTGAACAGATACCGATTGAATTAGATCAAGAAGGTGCAAATCCTAGTCCCACTGATAAAAAAGAAATGGACTTACTCTATGTTACCCCCTCTTACCAGTTTCCGACGGGCTCGATTATGACAATCGGACGCAAACAAGAATTATTAGAGTGGGCCAATCAAGACGATAAATGGATAATTGAAGATGAATACAATGGTGAATTTCGCTATCAAGGTAAGCCTATTCCCCCTTTAAAGGCGATCGACTCACATGACCATGTTATCTACTTACAGTCTTTTTCATCATTAATTAGTCCCGCTTTAAGAATATCTTTTATACTTTTACCAGACTCGCTCTTACAAAAATTTAAAGAATACCCTTATTATTTTTCTTGTCCCGTTCCACGATTGACCCAAAATGTCTTAGCACAATTCATGGCTGGTGGACATTTTACGCGTCATGTTAACCGCATGCGACGAAAATATGCTAAGAAAAGACAATTATTAGAAGAATGGGCTAAAAACTTCGATAATCTCAAAATTGTTGGTACAAACGCGGGGCTCCACCTATTATTGGAAATTCACGCTACTACTCTTAGTGAAAGTAAAATTGTTGAGATAGCAAAAAAAAGCAGCATGGCTCTATCCCCTTTAGCAGACTATGAATTAAATAAAAAAAGAAGACCCGCTAGTTTAGTAGTTGGATATGCTAGAGCTGATTTTAATGAATTAGAAGCCGGAATGAAGCTTTTGGAGGAAATATTAAATCTTAAAAAGAGAGAGCTTTCAGATCATAATGATTGACATTGGAAAGGATTGCTTTAAAATAGTTCTCATGGTAACTAATATGAAAGGAGACTTCCATGCTCTATCATTTAAAACATACAATCCACCAGGCCGAACAACTTAAAATGCGTTATGCAAATGATTATGATATACAACATTTAGACGGTCCACAAGGACACACTATTATGTACCTATACTGCCATCAAGACTCAGACGTTTTTCAAAAGGATATTGAAGACCACTTAAACATTTCTAAATCTGTGGCCAGCCATTTAATTCAACGGATGAAACGTAATGGTTTTATTGAAACTTTTCCCTATGCGGAAGATAAACGTCATAAAGTCATACAATTAACAAAATTAGGTCTTGAAAAATCGAGTAAAATTGAAGCGTTTATTATCATGATCAAACAAACCCTTCTGAATGGAATCTCACAAGAAGAAATTAATTGCTTGCATAAAATTTTTCTGCGAATAGACCAAAATATTATAAGGGCCAATAAATTATTGGATCAAAAGGAGGATACTCATGTTTAAAATATTTAAAAGACTAACCGCTAAACAAGTTGCCACGATGATAACTGCTATTATCTTAATCATTGCTAGCGTTTGGATTGAATTGCAAGTACCTGGCTATATGTCAGAAATTACACAAAGACTGCAAAATCCGGGAGTAGCTGTTTCAGATCTCTATCATCCAGGATCTAAGATGGTTGGTCTATCGATTATTGGTCTCGTCTTATCGCTGATAGTTGTCTTCCTATCAGCACGAGTGGCAGCTAGTTTTGCCTCGGGATTGAGACGTGACGTTTTTGATTCTGTTATGGATTATTCAACAAAAGAATTGCAAGATTTCTCCATTCCTAGCTTATTAACGCGAACAACCAATGACATCGTTCAAATTCAAGTCTTCTTGGCTATGGGCCTACAAATTATTGTTAGAGGACCGATGATGGCTATTTTAGCTATTGGTAAAATTTCTACAAAAAATGTGGAATGGATGTGGGTAACCTTTACTGCTGTTGGCTTAATGTTAACAACCATTATTATCCTCTTATCCATCGTTTTACCTAGACAAAAGCTAGTCCAAAGCTTAACCGACCGCTTGAACCGTATCATGCGAGAAACCCTATCCGGTATGCGCGTAATTCGTGCTTATAATGCGGAAGACTATCAAACCGAAAAATTCTCAGACGCTAACCAAGAACTAACCGGTTTAAACTTAGTCATTTACCGAACAATGAGTTTTATGAACCCTCTAATGATGCTTGTTTCTAACGGTTTGACTTTAGGTGTTTATTGGGTAGGCGCCTATTTGATTGCAGCTGCTGCCTTTCAAGAAAAAATCGTTCTTTTTTCAGATATGATTGTCTTTTCATCTTATGCCATGCAAGTAGTGATTGGTTTTATGATGATGACTATGATCTTCATTATAACGCCTCGTACCATGGTTTCTGCTAAAAGAGTCGGTGAAGTACTAGATACTAAATCGAGTCTCATCTATCCAGAAAATGCCCCACAAGAAAAAGATAAAGGGTCGCTGGTATTCCAAGATGTTAGCTTTACTTATCCAGGTGCTTCTAAGCCTGTACTGGAGGATATATCCTTTGAAGCAAAAGCTGGTCAAACCCTCGCCTTTATCGGGTCAACTGGATCTGGTAAATCCACCTTGATCAACTTGATTCCACGTTTATTCGATACCACTGAAGGAGAAATTTTGATTAATGGCAATTCGATCAAAGACTATCCTCGTGAACGCCTAAACGAAATTATTGGCTATGTCCCCCAAAGGTCTGTCTTATTTTCAGGAAGCATTGAATCTAATATTGCTTTTGGCGATTCCAGCCAAAGCCCACTCAGTGAAGCCGAAATATGGGAGGCCATCGATATCGCCCAAGCAAAAGATTTCGTCACTGAAAAAGAAGAACAATTACAAAGTTATGTGGCTCAAGACGGTACCAACTTCTCAGGTGGGCAAAAGCAACGTTTAGCCATCGCCCGAGCTATCGGTCGAAAACCGCAAATTCTTATCTTTGATGATTCCTTCTCAGCCCTTGACTATCAAACCGATCGTAAATTGCGCCACATTCTAGCTGAAAAAACCAAAGAAATGACTAAAGTCATTGTCGGTCAAAGAATTTCAACCATCATGGATGCTGATTTGATTATGGTCATAGAAAAGGGACGAATTGTTGGTAAAGGAACCCACCAAGAATTATTAACATCCAACAAAATCTATCAAGAAATCGCTTATTCACAATTAAACAAGGAGGAACTTGACAATGGAAAATAAAGATAAAACTGTTACTTTAAGAACCTATAGCAAGGGCTTCCGTCTAATTTTTGCATTGGCTCTTCTTTTCTCAATAGCTGGTTCTTATATTTCAGTAATCGGACCGGATCGAATTCGCCAAATTACCGACTTAATTGCTCAAGGCATGATGAATGAAATGAATTTAGAAAAGATCAGTCAACAAGCCACTTATTTAGCTATGTTGTTTGCTTTGGGGGCTGTTGCCAACTACGGTGCTTCCTTTATCATGGCAACTATCTCACAACGTTTAACGCAAAATTTGCGTGAAGGGATTGGTCACAAGGTCAACCGCATGCCTCTTAATTATTTTGACCAACATTCGCAAGGCGATACCCTGTCACGAGTGACCAATGACTTAGACACTTTAGGACAAACACTCAACCAAAGTATGTCTACCCTTGTTTCTGCTACCACTATGTTAATCGGAACACTTATTATGATGTTTCGCACAGATGTTACTTTGACCTTTGTTTCTATCGCAACCGTTGTAGTTGGTTTTGGAATCACTATTTTTCTAATGATAAAATCCAGAAGCTTTTTTAAGCAACAACAAAACCACTTAGCCGACATTAACGGCCATATAGAAGAAATGTATACTGGCCATGCTATTGTACGTTCATATAATGCCATCGAATTCGCCAAGGAAACCTTTCGGACGATTAATGAAGATTTAGAAAGCAGCATTTGGAAAGCCCAATTTCTCTCAGGTATTGCCATGCCTTTAATGATTTTTATTGGTAACTTTGGTTATGTATTGGTGTGTATCTTCGGTGCAGCCTTAGTAATCGAAGGTCAGATAACGATTGGAGTCATTGTCGCCTTTATGATGTATATTCGGATGTTCTCTCGGCCGATTCAACAGTTGGCTCAATCCAGCCAAGCTTTAGCTCAGGCTCGCGCTGCTATGGCTCGTGTGTTTGATTTTCTTAATGAAGCAGAATTAGAAGATGAAAACCATAAGACGCGTCAATTAGAAGACGTTAAGGGTTTAATTGAATTCGACCATGTTCATTTTGGCTACGATCCTGAAGAAATGATTATTCACGACTTCTCTGCCTATGCCAAGCCAGGCAAAAAGATTGCCATTGTTGGGCCAACCGGTGCGGGGAAAACCACAATTGTGAACTTATTAATGCGCTTTTATGAAATTGATAGGGGTGAGATTCGTCTAGACGGTAAAAATATCCAAAAAATGAAACGCAGTGAAATTCATGATTACTTCTCTATGGTTTTACAAGATACTTGGCTATTTGAAGGAAGCATTCGTGAAAACTTACTCTTTAATAAAAAAGATGTGGGAGAAGCTGAAATGATTGCGGCTTGTCAAGCTGTCGGCATTGACCATTTTATTAATACCCTCCCCCATACTTATGACACTGTCCTAGATGAAAAAGTTACCCTATCAGTTGGGCAAAAACAATTACTAACCATTGCCCGTGCGCTCATTAAGGACGCGCCATTATTAATTCTAGATGAGGCAACATCTTCAGTAGATACACGAACAGAAGTGCTTATCCAAGAAGCCATGGATAAATTAACTGAGGGTCGAACTTCCTTTATCATTGCCCACCGCTTATCAACTATTCGTAATGCTGATTTAATCTTAGTCCTAAAAGATGGTAATATCATAGAACAAGGTAACCATGACCAATTAATTCAAGCACAAGGATTCTACGCCGACCTCTATAATAGTCAGTTTGAAGCTGCCTAATCTAGGTTTACTCACACAAAAGCTCGCCCTAGCAGGCGAGCTTTTTAGCTATTGGCTCACTTGTCGTCTAAATTCAAAGTGATAGTATTGATAGTGACAATGATAGTTCAAGACAGCCCCTACAGCAGCTGATAAGCTGAAGTCGATAGAAAGCTAGATTCCAACTGCATGATGGTCAGGATGCTTTGAAGAAGGATCCAAAACCATCCTGCTCCACAATATTTTTATAATCTTTATTAAGAAATTCCCTCTTATTGTATCTTGTCTGTGTTTTAGCAAGACCCCAATTAAATTCGCTTTTTATTGATAGTTATTTTAAGTATTTAAAAAAACTTCAATAATTGAAGGCATAAGTTACTTATCTTTTAAGTTTATCTACTCGTATGTCTCATCGGTATATCATACACAATTAAAATTGATCAGACCTGTTCGTCTGTAGCAGCTGGATTTACCAAGTTGAAGCGGTAATCGCCTTCCAACCCTTTGGCAATTTCATTATAAGCAGCTTTTAGTTCTTTCTTCATCTTCTGCCATGCTGGCAAAACATCTGGATGGCCTGCCCCTAATAAATTAATTGAAGCTTTGAAATCTTCATCTGTAAGAGTAATAGTAAAAGTTTTATCTCCTTCCTCAAAATCAGCCCTTAGAAAACCTTCATAATTATCTCTTAAAACGAGTAAGTCCGTCTGCTCCTTCAGCAAATTACTTAGATGTTGTTCGCTCTCTGCGCTAGTGATTAGCGTGGTTTCCAACTTTTCTAGCGAAGAAAATGCCTGTGTTTTCTGATTAATAGTCCTATCTTGTATAGTTATCATGTTCGTAAATATAGACAAAGAGATGAAGAACAAATGCTTAAAAGGATAACTAGCCCTAAAAGCATTTCCAACAGCCGGCTTAATTTTTTGAAGTTTGAGTGTTTCTCATAGAAATAGCTCCTTTAATAAAACAATCAGAAAATTTGAAGCAGCGTAATTTTAGAAGAGAAGTGTAACATTTTTCTTCACGCTTTATTATCTGTTCAACAAAATCTTTCTATCGCACGTAAACTTGTGGAACATAAATTTTATATGCGAACAAGTCAGCTCCACCTGTAATTATACCGAATTACAATAAGCTTCAGCTAGCTCTTTATCATTAGGTTGAAGAAAGCCGGTTCGATAAGCATCTATCAAGTGAAGAGAGTTAATTATTTGATGATAGTCATTGCGTTTATCAATTATGCGCTTATATTCAGTATCAATTGGAAGTCCCTTATAATCAAAATCTGTTAGCTAATAATCATTGTTTTGTAACATATGTGTATAGCCTAATTAATTAATAAAAAACCTAATCGTCAGTAAGTCTACTAACCATTAGGCTTATTAGAAAAAAGAGGCTCTATAATAAATAGGATGGAAGGAAGTGTTTTTTCTTCCATCCACCCTATTTGACATAGAGCCAAAAAAGATAAGTATCCTTAAATTAAAAACATACTTTCAGTAGTAGTCAAAAGACTATTCGCTTATATGTAAGAAATCCCATGCGAATTGCGCATGTAGGGCTGCACCAAACTTCAAATAGTCTTCATCAATATTGAATTTTTCATGGTGAGGGAAATAAATTGTATCTTTCTCTTCATTGCTATAACCCATCATTGCATAAGCTCCAGGTGCTTCTTGGAAATAATATGGCATGTCTTCTGATCCCATCATGATTGGGCCGTGAACGTTCTTTCCAGGTCCAAAAACTTTTTCAGCTGCTTTAGCAGCAATTTCAGTGATTCTTTCATCATTATACAAACTAATTGTACTTTCTTCAATTTCAACATTGATTGAAATATCATAGATTTTTTCTAAGCCAGCAGCCAAATCTTTAATCTTATTATGAATAATTTTTCTTGTCTCTTCATGTAAATAACGCATAGAGATATCTAGTTTAGTATATTTAGAAATAACGTTTGCTTTAGTTCCTCCGTTAAATTTACCTACCGTTAGCACAATCGGAGACTGTGAATTCACAAATTTAGTGATCATTGCATTGAGTTGAGTCACAAACTCTGCAGCAGGTAAAATCGTATCTTTTGCTTTATGAGGCATGGATCCATGTCCAGAAACCCCTTCAAAGCTCACGTAGATTGTATCGCACCCTGCCATCCGATAACCAGATGTTATGTCATATGTTCCTACTTCGATAGGCATACCATGCATTCCAAAGACCGCATCGACACCCTCCATTCCTCCATCAGCTACAACCCTTCTTGCTCCTGTAAAGGTTTCTTCCGCTTCTTGAAATAATAAGCGAACTTCTCCTGGTAATTCTTCTTTAATATCTGTCAACATTTTTGCAGCACCTAATAGCATCGACATATGACCGTCATGCCCACAAGCGTGCATTTTTCCATCTTCTTTAGAAGAGTATTCAGCTCCCGATTGTTCTAGAATAGGCAAGGCATCAATATCCGAACGCAATGCAACCGTCTTACCGGGCTTCCCACCTTTAATATGGGCAACCAAAGAAGTTATACCAACCTTTTCATAAGGTATCCCTAACTCCTCCAAACGCTTCATAAGGTACTTTTGAGTCTCAAACTCATGTTCACTTAATTCTGGATACTGATGTAAGTATCTTCTCGTTTCGATTATTTGAGTTTCTAATTCTTTGGCTTTCTCAATAAAGTTCATTATTTATCCTCCTTAAAATCTAACTAATTATTAAAATGTCAATTAAAATCTTTTATTCCTTATTGTTTGACTCTACATCATTTTTGGCCCTATACAAGGAATAAGCAATTCCTAATAAAGCGACTATACCTACATCAGCTGATGAAATTAATTTATATATACTTTCTGGTAAAAAATTTGGTGAGAATTTAATGAAAATCATAGTTGATACAGCAATTAAGACTAAAACCATTAAATTATTTTTCTTAACCTTGGAACCTAACGTTATCATCATTGCTCCTAATACTCCTGGTAAGGCAAAATCAAAAGAAGCTAAGATGGTAGGTGGTAAGCTATTGATAATCGTTTGACCAGCTACCATGACAATGCCCAAGATGAAAAGATTTGTAAGTGTTGAAGAAATAATAGCAAATATCCCAGCTACTTCAGCCTGTTCAGATCCTGGTTTTAAATCAAGAGCGTCTTGTGTAGCAGCGATGACTGGCATACGCATATTCCCAATATTACCAGATAAAAATGACATATAAGTACCCGCTGGACCAAGAGTGGGGAAATAGGATATCGGCTCTACGAACCAAATAACTCCCACGAACCCAACAATCGAAATTAATCCAGAAATGATATCTGCAATGTCAGGATAATGACCTAATACAAAGGTTAAGTAGGAGGGAATCATTAAAGTTGAAATTAATGCAATTGCGATTGTTACCCTTCCCCAAAAATGTATGGACTTTTGAAAATTACTTGATAAATTTTTATTATTTTCCATTTTTCTCTCCTTAACTTAATATGCTTCCAACAATCATTGCAGCAATAACTGAAAAACCCATAGACCATTCCTTCAACCACTTTTTAGAACGATCTTTTTCAACGATTTTATTAATAGCAACAGTGGCTAAACCTCCGGCAATTAATGCCGCCATAGGAGCAATCGAAGAGTTTTCTTGTAAAATTCCCTTATTGATGACTTCTTTATAACCTAGGGTGAAAAAGATAATAAAAGGTGCAAAGACAGACATGTAAGCGATGGTTAAAGGGTTGGCTTTTTTCATTTTTTCTTGGATACCATCTATTCTTTTAGTAGCAAAGAAGACCACAACCAGCCAGCCTGCTCCTCCTAAAGTCATAACCCAAGCAGCAGCAGATAACATCTTAGGCATAAACTCTGCTGTACCAGCAGTTCCCCCACTACCTATCTGAGCTGAAATAATTTCAAAAGCAGCCGATCCGATAATTCCTATTCTTGCGAAGGTAATTGGTCCTCCAATCCGAGAAATTAAGGCGATGGCTACCGCAAAAACAGCAAAAGCTGGACCAATCGTTCCTATAATTCCAATTTTAAATGATTTCTTTACCTCTTCATTACTTAATAAATTAGTGTTTTTAACGTGATTCTTTGCAAGACGATAAAAAATAAAGGATTGAATGATTACAGTTGATACAATAATAATCGCTAAAATCCACATCACCAAACTATTGGCAATTTGCATTGTTTCATTCATGTGTATTCTCCGTTTCTAATAAAATTTTAACTTTAAAGCGCTTTATAAAGTAAATAAAGTATAACATTTACACTTTTATAAAACAACAATAAATTACATGAAACGAAGTCCGGATAGTTGTGCAGAATCAACAAAACTCTGATTGATAGCGTTTGTTTTTGATAGTTTGCTAAGGTGTTTTGAATCAAAATTGCTATTTTTTATTTCAACGCTCATAAAATATTTATTTGCCATCAGCATTGCTCAAAAAGCAGTGAGATGCCTACGTCAGCTGTACTTCTCCCATTTGAAGAAAGCTATTGGCCTTATTTGATGACAATCACTATTTTACCCTTAGCATGGTGGCTTTCACTGATTTTATGAGCCTCACTTAAGCCATGAGCCGTCAATGGGAATTCATGCCCGATATAAGGTTTAACTTGGCCCTTTTCAATTAACTCAGCTAGTTTGGCTAAGTGGTTTCCATTCGATTTGGCCGCAAGAGCTTCAACCGTAATGTTTCTTGCTTTAGCTTTTTCCTGGTCGGCTTGACCCACGGTAGAAACAATTCGTCCGCCGTCCTTTACGAGAGCCAAACTTTTAGCTAGTGTTTCGCCACCCAAGGTATCTAAGACTAAGTCTAAGTCTTTAGCCACCTCAGCAAAATCAGTGGTTTTATAATTAATGAAGCGATCAACGCCCAGCTTTTTAAGCATGTCTTCATTCTTACCACTGGCTGTTGAATAAACATATGCACCAAAACTTTTAGCGATTTGAATAGCAAAGCTGCCTACACCACCCGAACCGGCATGAATCAGCACGTGGTCACCTTCTTTAACTCGACCAAACTCCACCATGGCTTGCCAAGCAGTTAGACCCACCATTGGAACAGCGGCCGCTTCTTTAAATGTTATATTTTTCGGCTTATGGGCAACTAAACTCTCCTTAACCGCCACATACTCAGTGTAGGTTCCACTTTTTAAAGAGGAATTGGCAAAGACTTCATCCCCCACTTTGAATTGAGTAACATCTTTACCTACCTCCACCACTACTCCGGCAGCATCCAGTCCCAAAATAATGGGAAAGTCAAAAGAAATTACTTCAGCCATCTCACCTCTTCGCACCTTGGTATCAAAGCGGTTGATGGATGTGGCATGCAATTCAATTAAAACTTGATTGTCTTTAAGCTGCGGTTGAGGTAGATTGGCTTCTACAAATTGATCGGTATCGCCGTATTGATTGATAACAATGGCTTTCATATCAAACACTCCTTCTATTTTCTAGTACTGGAAAGATTCCATCTCTCTTTAGTAATAGTTTAGCACAGGACTGTTTGAACCCCCTAAAGGGATGCTTACAGACCATAAAAATTGAGCATCTAGCGTTTAATCCAGTCCAGAATTTTGTGTAAAATAATGAAAACAATCTTAGAATTATATAAAACTTAATGTAAGATAAATAAATAGGGCTGAAGATAAAGTTGTCTTATCCTCAGCCCTATTTATTTAACTTTTAAACCACCAGACTTTTATTGTTTAAACCGTCGCATCAATCGTTCCAATTAACGACTGCATTGATTTGAAGAATTAGGGTCTATTATATGCCTCAAAGGTCTGCACATTAATGATTTTATCATTTTCAGTAATCAATGTTGTGTGTTCATTTCTTATAATTTCAATGGCTTCTTCTTTCGAAATTTCTTGATTATGAATGGGAGTTCCCATCCCTTCCCAATGGGTGAAACGAATAGGTTTAGTGGCTTGTTTGATTTGATCAATCACTTCTTCTTCTGAAACATTGGTCCCTAAATCTGTTGACGTATAATGAATCATTTGAACAACCTCCTTTTTAAGATAGTATATCACAGAGTGCAAACAAAACGTATAGTTAATGGTTTAAATTTTAATTATTTTGTGCCCTAACTGATCCTTGATATTGAATGACACTCTTTATTATTGACCGAACACTAACAATGGAGTTGGTTAACCTATTACTTATGATTTGAGTTGAAATCTTTATATTAGACAATACCTGCGTCCTATTAAGAAGACTCAAATTCTTGAGCCCCCCAACGGTCAAACATAGATTAAAAATCTGTTTTAAGATTATTTAACATTCAATTGCCCTAATAAGACGACCTTTATTTTTTAATAAGGTCTCCTTTTAGAATTTATGAAACAAATATGCAAGAAAAGGAAGAAAAGCGAGTAAATTAATTATTATTAAAATAATACTGATACGCTTATTAATTGTTCTCTTGTAAGGATCTTTTTCTTTATACCATTGATAAATCGCAACCATCATTAAAACTAAAAGAAATATTAAGAAAACAACAAACAATTTTGTAGAAAGCATCCCATTCCCCCAGAAAAATATTTTTAACTGAGTTATTCGCATGCAATACACAATCATACTAAATTTCTAACGCTAATTAAGTATATAAAATTGTGAGAACGCTTTCAACTTTTTTAAAATAACCTTAAAAGAACATCCTTTTTGACAGTCTTTTTCTATTAAAACCTTTCATTTTATAAGCAAACCAGCTTATTTTTTTGAGCGAACTCAATCAGATTGATCGTCCTCTCCACAGCTTTGGTTAACAGTTGTTGACTCAATTCCATTGCTCGGTCCAATTCCATAGGGCGATCAACAATAGGTATTAAGGCGAATAAGTTTTCTTCAGGAAGGGCAACTTGTTGACTATCAATCTGTCCAGCAAATAACAAGACGGGTACCTGATACTTTTTAGCCAAGCGACTGATACCAATAGGTACTTTGCCACTGAGGGACTGATCATCGAATCTACCTTCACCAGTTATAATCAGATCGGCTTCTTTAATCAATGCGTCAAGGTTCCCTTTTTCAGCTAATAAGAAAAGCCCATTTCTAAATTTGGCTCCAAAAAAGGTCGATAAGGCAAAACCTATCCCTCCTGCTGCTCCGGCCCCTTCTAAATGTCGATAGTCTTTTTTTGTGGCCTCTAACAATAGGTCGGCGTAATTTTTCATCGAAGCATCATAAGTAGGAAGGTCTTTAGTAGCTAAGCCTTTTTGTGGCCCAAAGACATAGCTTGCTCCTTTAGGACCTATTAAGGGATTATTTACATCAGAGGCAAGTATTAAATCAACCTGCTTCATCCGTCGATCGATACCTGACGGATCCATACTTGCTACTCGATTCAACTCTACAGGTAAAATGGGCAACTCTTGCTGGTGGCTATCAAAAAATTTTAAGCCTAGCGCTTGAAGTAAGCCCATTCCTCCGTCAACGGTCGCACTACCACCTAAACCAAGAATAATCCTTTCAGCACCAAAATCAAGTGCTTGTATCAGTTGTTGTCCTACCCCATAGCTAGTATGGCGCGTAGGGTCTAAGTTTTTAGGGTCGGCATGAATAATACCTGCTCCTTGTGCTACTTCTATAATGGCTAATTTTTCCTGCTCAATCCATCCCCATTTTCCATTAAATGCCTTACCATCAACACCCTTGATGGTTTGTGTAATATATTCCCCTTTTAATACCGATACAAAGGCATCCACTGTTCCCTCACCGCCGTCTGCGATTGGAAAGCAGGTGACTGAATGATTAGGTAAAGCATCTTTAACGCATAAATTGGCTTGTTCACTAGTCATTGATCCTTTAAAGGAATCGATTGCTGCTAATATCTTCATTAAACACCTTCTCCTTATTTAGAAAAACGACGTAAGCATAACTCTTACGTCGTATCCCTCTTTATTTTAAAGTCGGCCAATATTCTTTGTTGGCTTCAATCAAAGCATCCAAGACTTGACGCGCCTTTTTGGCATCGACAACCGTACGATTTAAAGTAAGTGCTTGTAAGGCCTTATCATAAGATTCTTCAAGGTAGGCTTCGACCGTTAATTGTTCAAAGGCGTGTTGCCCTTCGATCATGCCTTTATAGAATGTGCCTACTTTTCCTACTGCGTAAGGTCGTGGACCATTGACTCCTAGTGAAGCAGCGACCTCAATCATGCAATCATCCGGTAAGTTCGCAACAATTCCTTCGTTACGGACTATAACTACAAAAGTCTTCCTTAAATTGTTGGCAATCGAAGCAGCGACTTCAACAATCATGTCTCCGTGCGCATCATTATGCACGATATCTGAATCTTTTGCTGTGCCATTCTTAATAATACGGCGACATTCAGTAAAGACTTTTTTCTCGCGCCCATTTCGCACCTCATCACTACGAGTCCAATTTGGATCTAGTTTAGCTAATTTAGCGTCTGGATAGAGGTAATATTGTAAATAGGTGTTGGGTAGATAATCTGGGAAGTCTCGCAACATATCTTCCACCATTGCATAGGTATCCAACCATGATTGGTCACGCTGTTCGGCATCCACTGGTCGAAAGCCCCCATTAAGAATCATTTCTTTTAGTTCTGGTGCGCGATCCTTACCAAATTCATCGTAAAGATGGGTAAACCAACCAAAGTGATTAAGACCAAAATAAACCGGTTCAAATTTATCTGCATCGTAGTCTAAGAGCTTACCGAAAGAACGTAAGAGGTTGACGGGTTGATCACAAATATTTAGAATTTTATCCTCTTCTGGGAAGATTTTATCTAGTGCTAGAGCTACAATTGCCGCTGGGTTTGTATAGTTAAGGATCCATGCATCCGGACTGTAATGGCGCACATCATTTACCATTTCTTCCATATCTCTAATTGATCGCATACCATAGGCAAATCCACCCGGCCCACACGTTTCTTGGCCAATGACACCGAGTTGAAGTGGAATTTTTTCATCGCGATCACGCATATCGTAGCCACCTGTCCGCATTTGACAGAAGACAAAATCCACATTTGAATACGCTTCTTTTTTATCTGTCGTATAGCTAAAGTCTACCTCTGGAGCTTCTTCTCTAAAGAGTATTTTGCCAAATTCCCCAATCACTGCTTGCCGTTTCTCATCAATATCATAAAGCACCAATTTGTTAATCGGAAACTTATCCAGATGTTTAGTCATTGCTTTTAAAATACCCGGTGTCCAAGTAGATCCGCCACCGACAACCACTATATTATTTTTTTTCATTTTCTGCGGTCTCCTTTTGTATTTTTTGATCTTTACGATTATAAATGTAATCGTCAACGATGTTACGCATTTGTGTAATTCTTCCGCCGTAAACCACATGGATGGTATGGTCATCTGGTTTGATAATACCATTGGGTTGGGTCCGGTTAAGTAAACTTTCATCAATTAACGAACTGTCTTTGACTTCCACACGTAAACGACTGATGCAATTATCAACATCAGTAATATTATCAACGCCTCCTAAGCCATTGACAATATTTTGCGCGGTTAAACGATTCGCTTCTGTAATATCTACCTCCGCATTACCGTCAACTTCTTCTTCAACAAAATCACTGGCTTGACGACCTAAGGTCATGATATTAAGTCGGGTGATAATAAATTTGAAAGTGAAATAATAAACGGCGAAGAAGATGGGTCCGGCAATGAGATAAATATACCATTTCGTTTCAGCACCTTGCAGTACCCCAAAGACGAACCAATCGATGATTCCCCCCTGAACATTTCCGATAGCCACATCTAATAAGGCTGGAATTAAGAAGGCAATTCCTGCAAATATTGAATTCACTACCCACAAGATTGGTGAAATAAAGATAAATGAGAATTCAATCGGTTCGGTAATCCCAGTTAAAATCACCGCAGTGACACCTGGAATAAAGAATTTCAATAAACGGTCTCTTTTTTCTGGTAGAGCCATATGATACATCGCTAAAACAGCTGCCGGCATACCGAATACCATCTGCAAGATCTTACCTTGAGCGAGGAAGGCTGTTGCATCCGTTGAAAAAGGAAGACCGTTGTCTAATTGATAGAGATAAATTTGAAGGGCTCCGACCAGTGATTCACCGTTGATATTTTCAATCCCACCCAAGGCGGTGAAACGGAAAGTCTGGTTGAGTACATGGTGCAACCCCGTTGGAATCATCAGTTTTTCGATCATTCCGTATAAAAAGATTCCCAAAGAGCCTGTTTCGCTGATAAGTCCACCTAAAGCAATAATAAGTTGATTTACCAAAGGCCATACGATGGTTAACAAGGCACCGACTATCGCCATCACGATGGCTACGACAATTGGTACAAAACGTTTCCCACTATAGAAAGTAAGGGATTGATGTAATTCAGTGTTACGGTATTTATTATGTAAGAAGACACCCATTAAACCGGCAATAATACCACCGATAACATTGGTATTATATACAAAGAGGCCTAGCGTACTAGTAAATAAGGAATTCTGTAAAGTAGCATCGACTTGAGACAAGCCCTCTGTTTCCATTAAATAATTAATTGACGTTGTGTCCGGAGTTAAGCCTTGAAGTTGTAATACATACGTCATCCCAATCAGCATGGCAATATATCCTACTGCCCCTGAATAAACGGCTACTTCCTTATCTCTTCTAACCATTCCTAATGGAATCGACATAGCGAATAAAATAGGTAAGTACCCAAATGGTAACGCGGATAACTTACGAATCATGCCAAAAATGTTTTGTAAAATCTCGTTCCCTAAAAAAGGCACGTAACGGATTATATTTTCGTTTTGTAAAGCAGCTGATAGCCCCAGAAAGATTGCCATGAATGAAAGCAAACTAATTGGGAATAACAGAGATTTGCCAAAACTTTGAAAATTCTTTCTAAAATTTTTCAATTGACAACATCCTCTCTTTTATAGTTTCTAGTGTTACCGATCGTGTCTTGCAGTAGAAACCCTGTCTCTTTTCTACCTAATGATTCATTCTTCCTCCTCTCTTATATTCTTAATTTACTTCTTTTGTATTATAGCGCTTACATAAGACGGATGGCTCCAAGTGGACGGATAATTATCCACAAATGGCCACTTTGTTAAAGAACTTATTTAACTAACTTCAAATAGTTTGATTTGAGGTAGTTAATTGTTTCATTGACCATTAAAATCATATGCACTTGCTGTTCCCTTGACAAACCGTCCAATAAATTCACTTGAACGTCATGATAAAAGCTTAATTTACTGGCCTTCATGACTGAAGAATCCTTTTTGGTTATCGCAAAGACCGTCATTTTTTTTGCTTTGGCTTTCTCAATAACTTGCAAGCAGCGCTGTGTTTCACCTGAAGATGAAAGTACTAATAGGCTATAATTGTGAAAATGCTCCAACATTTTGATTTCAGAAATAATCACCACCGGAATGCCTAAATAAATCAACTGCCTTGCCATGTAGCGTGCGGTGACCCCGGAAGCCCCTAGACCAAAGAGCATTAAGTGGTGGCGATGGGTATAGATAGCCCCTGCTAAATCAGCCAAACTTGCAAAGTCAATCAGATCCACAGCACTTTCAGTAGTGGTCAATCCTGAATGTGCTTTACGTTTTTGTAAATTGATGTCTGCTTGTACCGCATATTTAAGTTCACTGAACCCTTTAAAGCCTAACAACTTACACGTTCGGTTTATTGTCGCTTGTGAGGTATAAGTCTCTTGGGCAATTTTTAACACGGTTTGATTGGGAATTGATGCAAAATGATTCTCTAAATAATCCAGTACAACTTTTTCACTTTGACTTATTTTCTTAGCAAAATTCCTCTCTTGCAATTGGTTGATTACTTGGTACATAGATTTATGATCTCCTTTTTTGTATCTCATCAAGTTATAAGTGGTCTAAATGCATACTTATTGAGTATGTATACCCTTTCATTATAAAGGATTATATTCTTTCATACTAATTCAGTTTTACAAGAGTCACAACTAGATGTTTGTTGCAAAGGATTAAAAAAGCCGTTAATAAATAAAAGCCGATCATTTTTCAATGAACTCGCAACAAACAAGTCCAAACAAAAAGAGCCAAAATATCAAATGATTTTGACTCTTTATTTGAATAAAGTTCCATCTTAATTTCTAAGATCAGATCGCTACAATATAAATTTAGATTTGATAATTACTTTCTTTTCAAAAGCATAACGGTTCCAATTGCCATAACTATAAATGAGAGCATTCCTAAGACAGTCTTTTCTTCACCTGTTGGTGGTAAATGGTTGGATGTATCTTCAGGAGATGGAGTTTCTGAGGAAGTTTCATCGGTTGTTTCAACAGTTGTTGGTTCTTCGGTTGTCTCCACTGTAGTCGTCACTTCACTGGTTTCAACAGTTGTTAGTTCTTCGGTCGTCTCCACTGTAGTGGTCGCTTCACTGGTTTCAACAGTTGTTGG